>JBKPJW010000477.1:0-5714 GCA_046730875.1 Actinomycetota bacterium
GTCTTGGCCAAGTGCTCAACGGTAACCGCCCTCCAAGCTCCGCCTCCATATGATGCGATCATGATGTCGCCAGTGGCGGGGCCTTGCTCGGTCTTTTCGTCCAGTGTCTTGTCCCCGCGATAGTAGGACAGGGCCTCCTGATACACCTGAAGTAGAACTTGATACTCAGCCGGTTTTGTCTCAATGAAACTGGTTTGCACACCCGCCACAACCATTTTTCCGCCGGCAAGCCACCTGCCCTCCGAATGCCAACCTTGGACAACTTCCTTCACCCGTCCGCAAGATGCACAAGTCGGACTCGACACTGATTCCAGCGGTGCGATGTCTCCGGTCTCGTAGGCGTAGGAGAGTAGCGCATACCAATAACGGGCAAACGCCTCAAGCCCTTCTTTCGTCTCCGCCTTCGCACCCTCCGGCAACACAGGAACCGGGACGTTTTGCGCCTTTCCGGTCCCGTCTGCAGGCTTATAGGCGGCGGTGGGCGAGGAAGTCGGACTCGGGGTGGACATCGTGGAGGGACTTTGTGAATCGGTAGGCGACGAACCCCGAGCCTGTGCTCCTCCCCCGCTGCAGGCGGTGACCGACACCAGGAAGATTGACACCAAGGCGGCGATACAAGCGCGCCGGGGCTTGGAATGCGAAGTTCGAGTTGTCATGGTCAGCTACTCCCCCGATAAAAATCAAGACGCGCGAGTCCAAGCAATGCTTAAGGGTAACTGACGTCACATTTTGGGCTTCAAAGTTATCCACAGGACATCGTTCGGCGAGACGACTTGCACTGGTTCGGCCGGCGGCGTCCGGCGGCAGCCTGCAGCCGGGAACGTCCCGAGTCGATGCTAGTTGCGCCGGTCGAGCGGCAGCCAGCAGGGCCCTCGGTCCATTGGCCCCTAGCCATGCTCCGCGTGGTTCAGAACAATGAATCCATGATGTTCGATCACGAAGACGATAATCCGATTCTCATCCTCGACGACAAGCAGGCCTGGCAGCTCGTTGAGAACACAAAACACGGGCGGCTGGTGGACACCGTGGGCGGAGAGCCCGACATCTTCCCGGTCAACTACGTGGTTGGCGGGCGGAAATTGTTCCTCCGCACCGCCCCCGGAAACAAACTGGCCGAGCTCACCATCAATTCTCACGTGCTCTTCGAAATAGACGGCATACTGTCCGAGGAAGCGTGGTCAGTGGTCCTTCGCGGCACGGCGCGGATTCTCGACCAATCGGCGGAAATCACCGAAGCCGAGGCTCTCGGGCTGAAATCTTGGGTTCCAACATTGAAGGACTTCTACGTGGAAATTACGCCGACGTCCGTCAGCGGCCGCCACTTCCAGTTCGGCGAACAACCGGAACGGGAAATATAGCGCCCGACGACGAATAGCGGCCCGGCGTCCGCCCGCCCCTTCGTCCGGCAGCCGCGCCGCCGGCCCCGTCGCCCGGTGTCCGCCAGGCGCGCCGCCGGTCCCGTCGCCACCCGCTCAGTAAGCAACGCCGGCAGCCGCTACCGGCGGCCGCCTAGACTTAAACAATGGTGGACAAGCTGACCCCGGAACGGCGCAGCTGGAACATGTCCCGCATCCGGGGAAAGAACACCAAGCCGGAACTGCTGGTCCGCAGGTTGCTGCATGCGAAGGGCTACCGCTATCGTCTGCATGGGAGCGCAGGCGGGGGCAAACTTCCGGGCAACCCTGATCTCGTATTCGCCGCCCGCCACAAGGTCATCTTCGTCAACGGCTGCTTCTGGCACTTCCACGATTGCCGGGCGGGGCAGTACGCGCCCCAGGCCAATGCCGAGTTTTGGGAAACCAAGCGCACCCGAACCCGGACCCGGGACGCCGCGCAGCGGCTCCAGCTCGAACGCGAGGGCTGGGAGGTACTCACGGTGTGGGAGTGCGAGCTAAAGGATCCGTCGGAGTTGGAGCTCCGCCTCGACGCTTTCCTTCAAGGCGCGCCTCCGGCATAAACCGTGGCCTCTCCGCCGAGGGACAAAGGCTTCTGAGGACGTCCGATGACCGGGAAAAAGTCCCGCGTGTCGCGCAGGCCCGCTCCGCTGCACGGTGAACGGTTTCAGCTAGGATTCGACTCCGGGGGACCTAGGCACTATTCGATCAGTACCGATGCGTACTGCAAATACGGGAGAGCGCACGATGCCGCACTTGCTGATGTCCAACGACGAGCCTGAAAAGGCTGCTGCACCCGCGGATTCGAGTTCCACAGATTCCCGTCTCACAGCTTCCAGTCCCGCGGATTCCAGTTCCACAGTCCTGCAGTTCCGTCGCGTCAGCCCCACCACGCACCGCAGGGCCAGGCCCCGACAGCTCCGCGGAACGGACCCTGATCTGGAACCCCTGCGTCGGCAGTCGCGCTCCATTATTAATGAAGTTCTCGCTGACACCAACCCAGAAGAGGCTGATGTGCGGGACAAACTTCGCTGGCATGTCGAGAACAACCCTGGCCAGCCGGAAAAGGCCCTTTTGGACCATTTGCTGACAGTGGCCGTCGAAGAGGAAGAATCCGCCTAGCTGGCGGACCGGTCGATACTGGCTTGCCGGAGCACTTCGCCCCAGGACTGCTGGGCAAGGTCTGCCATGGAGGCCAGAATTTCCGATGGCGGCAAGGACAAATCCACCGGGAACTCGACGATGTCGATATCGGTATTGAGAATCCGGCGCAGCTTGATTTCCCCTGCTCCCGGATAAATGATCCACGCCGTCGGCACGCGGAGGGATGTGCAATAGGCGAGCATCCGGTAGTGGTCGCCCGAGAGCGACGCGCCCGCGTCAGTGGCTGCCTTGTACTTGGCGTCGTACACCATCACGGGCCGTCCGCCCAGGAAGTGGACGGCGCCGGGCTGGACAACAATGCGGTCCGAGTCGCGAACGGCCTCGTTCAGCAGCGCGTTGTAGCGTAGCCGCATCTCCCCGGGGTAGGCGGCCATGGCCTCCCGCAGGGCCGTCCCGACGAAGTCCTCGAACACCTTCGCCATGTCCACCACGAACGACGCCGACTGCTGCTTGCCGTCGCCGGCCTCCGCAGAGGCGTTCCGCAGGATCAGTTCGGCGAGCCGGAGAGCCGAGTGGTAGCGCGTATTCATCCGGCTGGGCCGCCACTGCGGCAGCGGCGCGCCGGACTGAAGGCGCGTCACGGCGTCGAGCTTTCCCTTGAGCTGGCGCAGCCGGCTGAGGACTTCGGGCCGGACGCGGGGTACCTGGGACATCCGTTCCAGCGCGGCGCGCAGGATCCGGTTCTCCGCGATGTCCTCGGTGAATTCGTCATAGGAGACCTCCAGCGGGACCAGCATCCCCGGCCGGCGGGAAATCTGGTCCGAGATCCGGATCCGGCCCTTGACGGTCCGGAGGGATTCTTCCACCGTGAGGTACCCCTGCAGCACGCCGCGGCTCAACGCCCGGTCGGCCAGTTGCGCCAGGGATTCGGCCAGCGCGCTCCAAAGGTCTGTGTGCTCCACGGCGTCGACGGATTCGTCCCGAAACCCTTGGTTCCCCGCATAGCCGAGCAGGAAGAGGAGCCTGCTCAGCCCGAGCCTTCCCTTCGGCCGCACCTCCAGCTGCACCGTGGGGGTGCGGACCGAACCCACGGTCCCCACGGGTTCGATCCGGTACAGGCCCATGCCCATCGGTGAGGCCTTCGCCAGGCCGCTGGCGTTGACGTAGGCGGCTGTGTTCGGGTCAAGCCGTTCCACGACGCCGGCGGAGAGTTCATCGAGGACGATGTGCCGGCAGGATCCCGTTACGCCCGCGCCTTGGCCGCGCCCCATCTGCCCGGCGCCGCCGGAACGCGCGGACCCGCCGCTGGCAGGTGTGGACCCGGACGCGCCCAGGTCCAACCCGCCCCGGTCCAGCGCTACCCGGTCCAGCGCTACGGCGTCACCGGCCAGGGTCAGCCTAGGCATGCGCCAGGCGGGCCAGGAGTTGCTCCAGTCCGAACCGTTCCTCGAGCTGGGCCCGGTTGAGCTGGCCATGATAGTGCTCCTCCAGGAGCGGCATGAGCTCGTACTTCCAGATTCTGCGGAGGCCCTTGGGCGTCTGCGCGGACTTCTTCATGAAGTAGGAGGGCCCGATCATGAGGTCGCGGTCCCATTCGTCGATCGCGTCGTTCAAGGCGTCCAGCAGCAGGGCCGGCGTCGTGTCCAGGTCGCGGGCCTGGAGGAAGCGCAGCAGCGAGCCCTTCACGGGTTCCGTCTTCGGGTGGAGCTCGATGAAGGAGAAGCGCCGCCGGATGGCCGCATCCATCATCGCGATGGAGCGGTCAGCGGTGTTCATGGTGCCGATGATGTAGAGATTGTCCGGCAGGGTGAACGGCTCGTTGGGACTGTACTGCAGGTAAATCCGGTCATCGCGGTATTCGAGCAGGAAGTACAGCTCGCCGAAGACCTTGGCGAGGTTTGCCCGGTTCATCTCGTCGATGATCAGGAAGTACGGCTTGCTCTCGTTGCCGGGCTTGGCGGCTTCTTCGGCGAGCCGGCGCAGCGGACCGGCCACGAGCTTAAAGGACACCTGCCCTTCGTCCGTCTTATCCGGGCGGAAGCCTTCGAAGAAGTCCTCATAGGCGTACGACGGGTGGAACTGGACCAGCTTGACGCGCTCGTCCGTGGTGTCGCCGGCGAGCTCGGCGGCAAGGTGCTTGGCAAGGTAGGTCTTGCCCGTTCCCGGCGGACCGTAGAGCACCAGCTGCCGGTTCTCTTCAAGGAGCTCCGAGATCTCCTGCAGCGGTTCCAGGTCCATGTGCAGGGACGCAGCGAACTCCGGCGTTAGCGGCCGGAACCCGTCTTGGACCGGCGCGACGGAGGCATCCGGCTCGGCGCCGTCCCCGTCCTCGGGTTCCGCTTCGGCCGGCAGCAGGGCCTCGAGCGCCTGGATAACGCGGGTGATGTCCACGATGTTTCCTGACGTGGTCAGCTGCCGCTGCACGTGGCGGGGAAGCCCGGTGGCGTCGTGCTCCTCGTCGAACCAGCGGACCTTGCGGCGGAGCTGGCGGTTGTCCTTCCCGTGCTCAGGTTCGCCGAGGACCACCCCGATCCGGACCTTGCCCGAGCTCTGGTACA
Source organism: Actinomycetota bacterium (assembly GCA_046730875.1). GTDB lineage: Bacteria > Actinomycetota > Actinomycetes > Actinomycetales > Micrococcaceae > Arthrobacter. The sequence continues at coordinate 5,057 of JBKPJW010000477.1, forward strand.
GCGCAAGGTCACCCGGCTTCATCACGGTCAGGAAGGCGAAGACGGCGGTTTTGGTGTCCTCGCGCTCAACGTAGCCGAGGTGCTTGTAGTCCTCGTCAACCGCGTTTTGGACCAGCCCGGCGGTAACGCCGGGGTCCAGCAGGCGGAGATGTTCGACGTCGAGCGTCACCGCTTCCCCGTCCCGCCACTCCCCCAGCAGCTGGACGTTGTCGTGGTGGGTGCGCAGCAGCCACGCGCGGCGGCCGGGGTCGCCGACCTTGCGCCACTGGCTCACCAGCTGCCGGGCGTACCAGTCGATCCGCTGTCCGGCCTGCTGGTCCAAGTGCAGGCGGATGCGGTGGATGTCGGCCGAAATTTCCTCGTCGCTGTCCCCCTTAGCCCCGCCCACCAGGGAAGCGAAGGCGTCACGGATCTCCTGCCGTTCGACGTCCGCCACCACCGGTTCGAAGTAGCTCGGCCAGACGAGGAACTCAATGCTGCGCCGGATGGCCGGCTGGTCATCCGGGGTCCCCGCGACCAGCCGGTGGAAGGCCAGCGGGTCCTTGACCGCGGCCTGGACGACGCCGGCGGGCCGCTGTACGACGTGCTGCACGAAGCGGCAGAGCCATTTCAGGTGGTCCCAGATGGTCCAGTTGAATTCCGCGGTGCGGTCCCGGAT
>JBKPJW010000478.1:0-7048 GCA_046730875.1 Actinomycetota bacterium
GCTCGGTGTTGGACGGGCGCAGGTTGAACCAGTAGCTGCCGTCGGCGGCGATGAACGTGCTGCCGTCCAGATAATCGACCTCGACGTCTTCGTCGTGGAAGTCGGCGCGGACACGCTCGACGGCGGCGCTCTTGTCCTCGATCTCGGAGTTGATCTCCCCCGAGGACCGGTAGGGCTCGTATTCGCGGCCGAGTTCGGAGAGCGGGCCGTCCTGTTCACCCAGGGCCGCCAGGACGTGCATCGCCGCCAGCATGCCGGTGTCCGCATTCCAGAAGTCGCGGAAGTAGAAGTGGGCCGAGTGCTCCCCGCCGAAGATGGCACCCTCCGCGGCCATGACGGCCTTGATGAAGGAATGCCCCACGCGGGTGCGGACGGCCCGTCCGCCGTGGCGTTCCACCAGTTCCGGGACGGCACGGGAGGTCAGCAGGTTGTGGATGACGGTGGGCGAGTTCTCGCCGAGGCCTTGGGCGCGGGCGATCTCGCGGCGGGCCACCATGCCCGTGATGGCCGACGGTGAGACTGGCTCGCCGGTCTCGTCGATCACGAAGCAGCGGTCGGCGTCGCCGTCGAAAGCCAGTCCGATATCCGCGCCGTGCTCGACGACGGCGGCCTGCAGGTCGCGCAGGTTTTCCGGCTCAAGCGGGTTGGCCGGGTGGTTCGGGAACGATCCGTCGAGCTCGAAGTACAGCGGCACGATCTCAAGCGGAAGCTTGGGCAACAGGGCATCGCCAAGCACGGCCGGAGTGGTGAGGCCGGCCATGCCGTTGCCCGCATCCACCACTACCTTCAGCGGACGTGATCCCCGGAGGTCCACCAGGCTGCGCAGGTATTCCGCGTAATCCTTCAGCACATCCTGGACTCCGATCTGGCCGCGGGTGTCCGCCGCGGGGATGGTGCCGGTGTTGAGGTAATCCTCGGCGCGGGCCTGGATTTCCTTGAGTCCGGTTTCGGAGGAGATCGGCACGGCGCCGGCCTTGGCCATTTTGATGCCGTTGTATTCAGCCGGGTTGTGGCTTGCCGTGAACGTGGCGCCGGCGGCGTTCAGCGCGCCGCAGGCGTAGTAGAGCTCGTCGGTGGAGATCAGGTCCAGCAGCTGGACGTTGGCGCCGCGCGTGGCGGCGCCGTTGGCAAAGGCCTTGGTGAACTCGGGGGAGGAGGGGCGCATGTCCCCGCCCACCAGCACGGTCTGCCCTGCGAGGTCCAGGACGTCAACGAAAGCGGCCCCGACGGCCTCGACGATCTCGGCGGTGATGGATTGCCCCACAATTCCCCGCACGTCGTAGGCCTTGAACGAGGCCGAGAGGTCAAAAGTCGTTGTCTTGTCCGTAGTCACGCGTCTTATCTTACGTTGAACCCCCAAAGCCCCGCGGACATGCAGCGATAGTGCCGGTGAGCCGCGTCGCCGGCCCCGTTTATCCACTTGGCCGACGCCCGGGCTTCGTGGCTGTCGGAGGGGGCTGGGATAATGAAGCAATGGCCAATAACCAGAACGCTGCACTCCTTCCCGCCTCCGACGCCGCACTTGCCACCGATTCCGCCGGGGCATCCCGGACCCGGGAACAGGCCCAGGAAGTACTGCGGGAGCTGGTCGGGCACCCGGCCGCGGAGTTCCACGACGGCCAGTTCGAGGCCATTGAGGCACTGGTCGACGGCGGCCGGCGGGCCCTGGTAGTGCAGCGGACCGGCTGGGGGAAGTCGGCCGTGTACTTCGTTGCCTCCCTGCTGCTGCGCCGCCGCGGCGCCGGCCCCACACTGATCGTGTCCCCGCTCCTGGCGCTCATGCGCGACCAGGTGGCCGCCGCGGCGCGCGCCGGGGTGCGGGCGGTCGCCATCAACTCCGCGAACCAGCTGGAGTGGGACACCGTCCGGGAGCAGCTCGCCGCCGACGAGGTGGATGTCCTGCTGGTCTCGCCGGAACGCCTCACGAATCCGGCCTTCCGGGAAAACCAGCTCCCCGAGCTCGTGCGCCGGACCGGGCTGTTAGTGATTGACGAGGCCCACTGCATCTCGGACTGGGGCCATGACTTCCGCCCCGATTACCGCCGCATCGCCGACCTCATCACGCAGCTGCCGGACACCGTCCCGGTGCTCGCCACCACCGCCACGGCCAACTCCCGGGTGGTGCATGACATCGAGGAGCAGCTCGGCAAGGACGTGCTGACCATCCGGGGCGCCCTGGGCCGGGATTCGCTCCGGCTGGGCGTCCTGACCCTGCCGGATTCCCGCGAACGGCTGGGCTGGCTGCTGACCCACCTGCAGGACCTGCAGGGCAGCGGCATCATCTATACGCTCACCGTCTCGGCCGCCGAGGACACCGCCCGCCTCCTGGCCGAGGCCGGGCACGAGGTGCTCTCCTATACGGGCCGCACCGATCCTGCGGACCGGGAACGCGCCGAGCAGCTCCTCAAGGACAACCAGGTCAAGGCGCTCGTGGCCACGTCCGCCCTGGGCATGGGCTTCGACAAGCCGGACCTCGGCTTCGTGGTGCACCTTGGCGCGCCGTCCTCGCCGGTGGCGTACTACCAGCAGGTGGGCCGCGCAGGGCGTGGCGCCGCGAACGCCGATGTCCTGCTGCTGCCCGGTTCGGAGGACCGCGACATCTGGCAGTATTTTGCCACCGCGTCCATGCCGTCCGAGGAAAAAGCTGCCGCCGTCCTGACCGCGCTGGCCGAGGCCGGTACGGCAGTGTCCACCGTGGCGCTCGAGGCCCGGGTGGATCTGCGCCGCACGCCGCTGGAACTGCTGTTGAAGGTCCTGGCGGTGGACGGCGCCGTCGAACGCGTCGGCGGCGGCTGGCGCTCCACGGGCCAGCCCTGGAACTACGACGCCGAACGGTACAGCAGGATCGCGGAGGCCCGGCTGGATGAACAGGACTCCATGGTCATCTACCAGGACACCGCCGGCTGCCGGATGGAATACATCACCTCCGTGCTGGACGACGAGACTGCCCACGCCTGCGGCCGCTGCGACAACTGCGCGGGCCGCTGGTTTCAGGCCGATATCGCCGCCGCCGCCACCGAGACCGCCGGGCAGACGCTCCGCCGGGCCGGCGTCGTTTTGGAACCGCGGCTGCAGTGGCCCAGCGGCATGGACCGGCTGGGCGTGCCGGTCAAGGGCAAGATCAAGCCCGATGAGGCCCTCGCGGACGGCCGCGTGCTGGCGCGCCTCACGGACCTCGGCTGGGGCGGCGCCCTGCGCGAGGCTTTCGCCGCCGGGGCGGCGGACCGGCCGGTGGATCCGGGCATGCTGCAGGCCTGCGTCCAGGTGCTCCGCGAATGGGGCACCGGAGACGCCCGGACCCCCGGCTGGAGCGGGGCCGGCCGGCCGGCCGCGATCATCAGCCTGCCCTCCCGCGGCAAGCCGGTGCTGGTGGACTCCCTGGCCCGCGGGATCTCTGAGATCGGCCGGATCCCGTATCTCGGCCAGCTGCAGCTCCAGCACGGCGGCCCCACCGGCGGGCGCGGGGGCAACAGCGCCTACCGGCTGGCCGGCGTCTGGGACCGCCTGGTGGTGGGACCGGAACTGGAGGAGGCCCTGGCCGGAATCCGTGGCCAGAGCGTGATGCTCGTGGACGACCTCGTGGACAGCCGCTGGACGCTGACGGTCTCCGGGCGGGCCCTCAGGCTCGCCGGCGCCGGCGCCGTTCTGCCGCTGGTGCTTGGCCAGGCCGGCTGACCTCGGCGCCCGCATGGCGGGGCAGGGCCAGGCTGTCCAGCGTGCTCAGGAGCATCAGGACGGCGATGGCCACAAACGCGGCCCGGTATGGCGCCGCCGGATCAGCGGCGCCAGCGGCACCGGATGTAAGGAGAGGGCCGGTTGAATCGAACATGCGCAGCAGGAGCGCCCCGACCGCGATGCCTGCCGCGGTAGCGAGCTGCACAAGGGTGGCGGAGACAGCGTTGGCGGACGGCAACTGGGCGGGGACTACGTCGGCGTACTGGACGGAGGCGTAGGCCGAAAATCCGATCGAGCGGAAGGCCCCGCTGGCCACGAGCAGGGCGAAGATCAGCGGCTCCGGTGTGCCGGCATCGAGCAGCGCGCACAGGGCAAAGGTGGCCGCGGAGGCCAGCGACGCGAACACCAGAACCGGTTTGAAGCCGAAGCGCCGGATCAGCGGCGTCGTCGCCGGCTTGATTCCGATGTTCCCCACGAACACGGCGGACACCATCGCCCCGGCGTGCAGCGGGTCCCAGCCAAAACCGGTCTGGAACATCAGCGGCAGCAGGAACGGCACGGCGCTGATGGTCAGCCGGTACACAAAGCCGCCCGTGGCCGTCGCGCGGAATGTCCTTGCGCCGAAGACGGACAGGGTGAACAGTGGAGTGCTGGTCCGCCGCATCCAGGCGACGGCGGCGGTCAGGAACAGCAGGCCCGCCGCAATCCCCGCCGCCGCCGGTATTCCGGAGTCCCCGCCGCCGGCCAGTTCCAGGCCGACCAGCAGGGAACCCACTCCGAGCGTGGTCAGGACCAGCCCGAGCCAGTCGAGGCGCCGTTTGTTGTCGCCGCGGACCGCCGGGACCAGGCGCAGCGCGGCCAGGAACGCCGCCAGGCCCAGGGGCAGGTTGACCAGGAAGATCCAGTGCCAGGAAAGATAGGTGGTCAGCGCACCGCCCACGAGCGGGGCCAGGACCGGTGCCAGCAACCCGGGCCACACCAGGAACGCCGTGGCCCGCAGCAGGTCCTTCTTCGGCGTTCCACGCAGCACCACCAGGGTGCCCACGGGAACCATCATGGCGCCGCCGGCCCCCTGCAGGACACGGCTCAGGGTCAGCATGGTGAGGTCCTGACTGAGCGCGCACAGCAGTGATGCCGCGGTGAAGGTGGCGATGGCGAGGCAGAACACCCGGCGCGCACCGAGCCGCTCCGCGAGCCAGCTGCTGAGCGGTATGCCCATCGCCACCGTCATCAGGTAGGCCGTCATGGTGATGTTCACGTCTGCCGCCGGCACCGAGAAATCGGCGGCGATGCTGGGTATGGCTGTGGTCAGGACGGTCCCGTCAAGGAATTCCATGAAGAACGTCGCGGCGACCAGGAGGGCCAGCCGCGGGCTCCAGCTGCCCTCGGCCGGGGCGGGGCCGGGGGAGGAGGCTTTCATGCGCATGGGTCCACGGTCCGGTTCACGCATGGCGGGGCTGCGGTTCGGATTCCAGCACCGCCATGGCGGCGTTGTGCCCGCCGATCGCACTGACGGCGCCGCCGCGGCGGGCGCCGGAGCCGCACAGCAGGATCCGGGCATCGTCCGTCGCGACGCCCCAGCGGCGCGCCGGCGTGTCCAGCGGGTCGCCGTCTTCCACGAAAGGCCAGTCGAGGCCGCCGTGGAAGATATTGCCCCGGGGCATGCCTACGGCACGTTCGATGTCCAGGGTGGTCTTGGTCTCGATGCAGGGCCGGCCGCCCGCGTCCGACATCAGCAGGTCCTCAATCGGCTCGGCCAGGACCGAGTTCAGGGATGCCAGGACGGCGGATTGCAGTTCGGCGCGGCGGTCCTCGTTGTTCTCCGCCGTGATCAGCCGGTCCGGGACGTGCAGGCCAAAGACCGTCAGCGTCTGGGCCCCGGCGGCCCGGAGCTCCGGGGACAGGATGCTGGGGTCGGTCAGCGAGTGGCAGTAGATTTCGCACGGCAGCGGCGAGGGCACGGCTCCGGCGGCGGCGCTGCGGTAGGCGGCGTCGAGCTGGGACCACGTCTCGTTGATGTGGAACGTCCCGCCGAAGGCCGCCTCCGGGCTGACGGATCCGTCCAGCAGCCGGGGAAGCCGCTTGAGCAGAAGGTTGACCTTCACCTGCGCGCCCTCGCGGCGATGGTTCGGGTTGCCGTCCCGGTCAGCGCCGGCATCAGCGCCGCCCACAACCGCCGCGCCGCCGTCGGACGTGCCGCGCAGCCGGTCCAGGACGGCCGGCGCCACATTGGCGAGGATCCACCGCGCAGTGGCCGTACGGTCCTGCCCGCCGTGGCGGTAGTCCACGGCGCCGGACCGGACGGCAGTGACGTCGGCCGAGGTCAGGATGGTCGCGCCGGCGTCGCGGGCGGCCCGTTCCAGCTCGCCGGACACCGCGCCCATGCCGCCCACGGGAACGTCCCAGTCGCCCGTGCCGCCGCCGATCAGGTGGTACAGGAAACAGATGTTCTGCTGCAGGTCCGTCTCGTCAGCCCGGGCGAAGGTCCCGATCAGCGCGTCCGTCAGGACCACGCCGCGGACCAGGTCGCTGCGCAGCTCCTTGCCGATGGCGTTCCCGATGGGATGGTCGATCATGGCCTCCCACGCCCGGGACGCCCCGGCCCGCTCGGCGAGGGACCGCGCCTCGGACCGTGGCAGCAGGGGCGAGGTCATCGTCGGCCAGAGGGCTTCCGTCAGCTGCCTGCAGGCGGCGTAGAACGCGGTGAAGGCGCGGAACTCGCCGTCGGGAGCGCCGACGGCGATGAAGGACGCCGCGGTGGCGGCCTCGTCCTCGTTGTCTACCAACAGGGCGCGGCTGCTGTCCTGCGGGTCGGGGGTGTAGGAGGAATAGCGCCGCCGCGCCAGCTTGATGCGCAGGCCGAGGTCGTCGATGATCTGCTGGGGCAGCAGGCTGACGAGGTAGGAGTAGCGCGAAAGGCGGGCATCGACGCCGTCGAACGCGTGGGCCGAGACTGCGGCGCCGCCGGGATGTTCCAGCTTTTCCAGGACCAGGACGTTGCGCCCCGCCCGGGCCAGGTACGCAGCCGCGGCCAGGCCGTTATGGCCGCCGCCGACGATGATCGCGTCAAATTCCGTGTTGCTCGACATGGGCCTATCCTGCCATCCGGATCCACCGGCGGGCGCGAGGCGTCCGGTTACCGGACGGAGGCCCGGGCAGGACTCCGGCGCAGGCAGCCGGTGTGCCCGGGAACGCAAAAGGCCCCGGTCCGAGGACCGGGGCCAAACGCGGAGACGGGGGGATTTGAACCCCCGGTGGAGTTGTGCCCCACACTTCATTAGCAGTGAAGCCCATTCGGCCGCTCTGGCACGTCTCCAATTGCTATTAACTAGCCAACCAAGGATACGCAGAAGGTGCCACGCAGTGCAAAACG
>JBKPJW010000479.1:0-1313 GCA_046730875.1 Actinomycetota bacterium
GTGCCAGATCCAGCAGCGTCGCGGCCGGTGTCAGCAGGAACATGATCCCTGACAGCACGAACATCACCAGCGTGAAGCCGGCGGCGAAGCGCATCACGGCCAGCTTGCGGTAGCGGTCCACGAAAGTGCCGAAGCTAATGCTGGAAAGGGCGATCAACAACATGTACGCGCCGCCGATTACCCCGGTGGCGATCACGTTGCGCGTCTGCAGGTACACCCAGAACGTCAAGGCGAACCACAGGTAACTGGTCGTGATGTTGGCCAGGGCGGTGTTTACCAGGATTCCGGCGAAGGTGCGGGACCGCTGTGCCGGGCTGCGAAAGGACGTGTCGATGGCGTCGGGTTCCGCCAGGCGCACCACCCCGCCGCCCTCGACCGGCGCGGACGGGACGGCCACGTCCTCGGGACGGCGCGCGCTGCCGTGGGGAGCCGCAGCGGCCCCGGACGGGCCCGGTTCCTGCTCGGTCATGCGTCCCAGTGTACTGACAACCAACAGGCGCAGAAACGGTCACCGCCTGGTCGGAAAGCAATCTTAACGAGGCGAAAAACCACGTAGTTTACGCAAATATCCGCTACCCGTTCGATCACCACTAGAGGGGGCTGGGCGGCACAGAATCTCCCAGAAGCGGTCGAGGGACGATCCTTTCTGTACGGCCCGGACAGGCCTTTACATGCGTCACCCACCTGTCGTTGACACTGCTCAGGGCCGCGAGGAGACTTTATTTTTGGGGGGCCTCTTCGAAAGGAGCCCCAAAATGCCGTGGCATATCGAGGGTACGTATTTCGAGAATTGCAACTGCGACATGATTTGCCCGTGTGCGGCTTCAGGACTGACAGCACCGGCTGATAAAGAACGGTGCAACGTGGCCTTGGCCTTTCACGTGGAAACCGGCGAAGTCAACGGTGTCGACGTCGGCGGTCTGACAGTCTGCATCGTTGCCGATACTCCGGCCCTGATGAGTGACGGAGGCTGGAAGGTCGGAGTTCTGGTGGATGCGGCCGCCTCAGCTGAGCAGGCCGAAGCGCTCGGTGCGGTCTTCGGCGGGCAGCTCGGCGGTCCAATGGAGGGCCTCGCCCCCTTGATCGGTGAGATGGCGGGCATCGAGTCCCTTGAAATGGCCTACGCCGACGACGGGCGTATCCACCAGGTTCGCATTGGCAGTGCCGTCGACATGGCGGTCGAGGACTTTGTATCGCCCCTGGATCCCACAGGACAAGGAGTGAAAATCAGCGGGGTCGGGTTCCCGGCAGATACTCTGGCGGCCGGCACATCCAGCACCGCCCGCGTAGATGTGTTCGGAATGACCTGGGAT
>JBKPJW010000480.1:0-10394 GCA_046730875.1 Actinomycetota bacterium
AGGAAGTAGACCAGCAGTGTTGCGCCCAGGAAGACGGGAATCAGTTGCAGGAAACGCTTGAGGATGTATGTCGACATCAGCGAGTCACACCCTCGTTGGCAGGCATCCTGTCCAGGGATGCGGCGGAGTTGTTCATCAAGAACCTTTTCACTATGGATGCAGGCCGGCGCCGGTGTGCTCACGGCGCCAGGCTGCGAAAAGTTCGCCCGAAGAGCCGGGCATCAAGAAATAAGGAAGGGGAAACACGACGACGGCGGAGGCCCCGGTGTGGGCGGCCCCCGCCGTCGTTTAGGTGCTACTTACCGGTGACGTTGTAGTACAGCGGGACGCCGTCCCAGCCGTAGTCAACGTTGGTGACCTTGTCGCTCCAGCCGCCCTGGGCAACCTGGTACCACAGGGGGATGGCCGGCAGGTCCGTCAGGAGGATCTCCTGTGCCTTGTTCATGGCCTTGTTGCCGTCGCTGACGGACGCGGCGTTCAGGCCGTCGGAGATGGCCTTGTCGAACGTCGGGTTGGCGTAGGCGGCGTCGTTGGAGCCGGCGCCGGTCTTGTAGATCGGGCCGAGGAAGTTGTACAGCGACGGGTAGTCTGCCTGCCAGCCGGCGCGGATGGAGCCGGTGAGGGTCTTGGCGGTGGCCTCGTTGCGGGCTTCCTTGAAGGTGGCGTACGGCTTGCCTTCAACCTTGATGCCGAGCGTGTTTTTGAGCTGGTTGACCACTGCCTCAACCCAGGCCTTGTGTCCGCCCTTGTCGGCGTTGTAGGCAATGGTGAAGGTCTCGTTGGAGTCCCACTTCTGGATCGCGTCGGCCTTGGTCCAGGCCTCCTTGGCCTTGGCGGCGTCGAACGTGAGGTTCTCGGCTCCGGCGATCGAGTCGCTGTAGCCGTCAAGCACGGGGGCCGTGAAGTCCTTGGCAGGCTGGCGTGCGCCGCTGAAGATCACCTTGGTGATCTCCTCGCGGTTGATCGCCATGGAAATCGCCTGGCGGCGGAGCTTGCCGGCCTCGCCGCTCCACTCCGGCAGGTATTCCGGGATGGCGATGGTCTGGTTGCCGGCGTAGGGCTTGTTGATGGTGCGGTCGCCGAGGTCAGATTTGAAGTTCTTCAACGCGCTGGTCGGGATGGTCTGCAGGATGTCCAGGTTGTTGGAGAGCAGGTCCTGGTAGGCGGCATCGTCATTCTGGAAGATCTTGAAGGTCACGCCGGCGTTCTTGGCCTTGCGCGGGCCGTTGTAGTCCGGGTTCGGGACCAGCTGGATCTGCACGTTGTGCTGCCAGCCGCCGTCCGCGAGCTTGTAGGGGCCGTTGCCGACCGGCTTTTCACCGAAGCCCTTCGGGTCCTTCAGGGCGCCGGAGGGAACCGGCACGAAGGCGGTGTAGCCGAGGCGAAGCGGCCAGTCGGATTCGGGCTGCTTCAGTTCGACGGTGAACGTCTGGTCATCAACGACCTTCAGCCCGGACATGGTTTCAACGGTGGAGCCTTCTGCGCTGGCTTCGTCGTAGCCGGCGATGCTCTCGAAGAAACCGCCGCTGAGCTGGGCGTTCTTGGCTGCGGCGCCGAAGTTCCAGGAATCGACGAAGGTCTTGGCCGTGATGGCCTCGCCGTTCGTGAACTTCTGGTCCTTCTTGACCTTGATGGTGAAGTGCTGGCCGTCCTTGCCCTCGATGGACTCGGCGAGCTCGTTGACCGGCTTGCCGCTGGGGTCGTAGCTGACGAGACCGGCGAAGATCATGTCGACGACCTTGCCGCCGCCAACTTCGTTGGTGTCGGCCGGCATGAGGGGACGCTGGGGCTCGGAGCCGTCGGCGAGGATCACTTTGCTGGTGTCGCCGCCGGTGCTGCCGCTACCGGTTGCGGAGCCGCTGGCACCGCATCCGGTCAGGGCGAGGGCGGCGATAGCCACCATGCCCAGTGCTTTGGAAGTGCGCGAAAAACGCATTCCGCCTCCTATGAGTTGTGGGAGTTCGTGAGGGAAAAACTTGTGCTTCCCCGCAAGCAGGCACAGGGGTATCCCCTGTGACGTGGCCTACATAAGGAAGTAGCCTAGCCCCCCGATGTCCAAATGTTGGAACTCCGTTGCCAAAACGTGATCCGACAAACTCATGACCGTCGGCGTCAAGCGCAGAGTATTTCAGGTCACACGCTACTGGCTGGTAGGATTCGCCTCCATTGTGACCTGGGTTACCCGCGACTAACTCGATTTGGGCGGCGTTAAGCGCTTGTGAAGAGCCTTCGTGAAGCGCTTGTGGTGAACGAAGTAAGCCCCGCCTGGCGCCTCAGCTGGCGTCCGAGAGCAGCTGCGCGCGCAGTTCGCGCCGCTCGCGCTGCTTGTCAGGATCCGGCAGCGGGACCGCTGCCAGCAGCCGTTGAGTGTAGGGCTCCTGGGGGTTGCGGAGGATTTGGTCCCGGGTTCCCTGCTCCACAATCCTGCCGCGCTGCATGACACAGATCCGGTCCGCGAGCACGTCCACCACCGCGAGGTCGTGGGTGACAAAGAGGCAGGCGAACCCCAGTTCCTTCTGGAGGTTCTGGAACAGGTCAAGCACCCTGGCCTGCACGGAAACATCCAGGGCGGACGTCGGCTCGTCCGCGACCATGAGCTTCGGCTTCAGCGCAAGGGCGCGGGCGATCCCGACGCGCTGCTTTTGCCCGCCGGAGAGCTCGTGGGGGTAACGGTTGCGGTAGTCCCGCGGGAGCTCAACCTGGTCCAGGAGCGCCTCGATCCGGTTCTGCAGTTCGGCGCCCTTCGCGACGCGGGCGAGGAACATCGGCTCCCCGATGCTTTCCCCGATGGGCAGCCTGGGGTTCAGGGACGAGGACGGGTCCTGGAACACCATGCCGACGTGCCGGCGCATTTCGTGGAGCTGGCGGCCGTTTTTCTTGGCGGCGGAAATATCCTGCCCGACGACCCGCATGGTGCCCGCCGCCACCGGCAGCAGGCCGACGGCGGCACGGCCGATGGTGGTTTTGCCGGAGCCCGACTCGCCGACGAGGCCCACCACCTGCCCGGGATAGATCGCCAGGTTGGCCCCTTCCACGGCACGGAAGGCCGGCACCCGGCCCTGCTTCGGGTACTCGATGGCGACGTCGGTGAGCTCCAGGACCGGTTCGCCCTTCGGCTTCGCCGCCTCCGCCGCGGCGAGGGCGGCGGCGTTCTCCCGCTCCCGCCGCAGCAGCTCGTCTTCCGGGATGGAGACGATCTCGGTGTGCGTGGCGGCGGCGAGGGCGGCAGTGACGTCCACGTCCGCCCCGGAATCGGCGCCGCCCTGACCCAGGTGCGGGACGGCGGCGAGCAGTGCCTGGGTGTAGGGGTGCTGGGGATTGTGGAAGATCTGCGCGGCCGTCCCCGTCTCCACGATGAGGCCCTTGCGCATGACGGCGATCCGGTCGGCGAGGTCAGCCACCACGCCCATGTCGTGCGTGATAAGCACGATGGCGCTGTCCAGCTTGTTCCTCAGGTTGCGCATGAGGTCAAGGATTTCAGCCTGCACCGTTACGTCGAGCGCCGTGGTGGGCTCATCGGCAATCAGCAGCTTCGGGTCGCAGGAGAGTGACTGTGCGATCATGGCGCGCTGGCGCTGCCCGCCGGAAAGCTGGTGCGGGTAGGACCGGAAGGCCTTCTCCGGGTCTGGCAGTTCGACCAGTTCCAGCATCCGCAGGGCACGGAGCCGGGCTTCTTCCGGGGAGACCTCATTGTGCAGCCGCACAGTTTCAACGATCTGTGAACCCACGGTGTAGACAGGGTTCAGGGCCGTCATCGGCTCCTGGAAGATCACCGCGACGTCCTTACCGCGCACGGCACGGATATTGGTCTCATTGGCTTCCAGCAGCTCACGGCCTGCGAGCTTGACGCTTCCGGTCACACGGCTGTTGCTGGGCAGCAGGCCCAGGAGCGCCATTGAACTGGCACTCTTTCCGGAACCGGACTCCCCCACGATGGCCAGTACTTCGCCGGCCCGGACCTCGTAGTTCAGGCCGATCGCGGCGGGGACCCATTTCTTGTCCACCCCGAAATCCACACTGAGGTTCCGGACTTCCAGGACGGTTTCGCCTCTGCCCGGTGCTGGTGACGCCGGCGGATCGAGGGTAATGAAGTCAGTCATGGTGGCTATCCTTCCGCCCGGGCCGCCGGTGCACCAGGGATTAGTGCTGCGGCTCGGAATACTGAATTATTGGGGGCATGAGCTCTGCGCCGCACGCCGGAAATGTTGAAGTCTTCAAGGCCCGGACGAACAAATGGTTTGCGTGTCTGGCCTGGGTGTTGGCCGGGGTCGGCGTGCTGGTCACTGTTGTCATGGCAGGTCCGGCTGCGCTGGGCGGCGTGGCCCCGCTGGCCCTTATTGCCTTCATGGGCTGGCAGCTGTTCTGGATGCCGGCCGTTGTGGTGCACGACGCCGGCGTCACCCTGGAAAATCCGTTCCGCTCGATCGAGGTCCCGTGGGCGGCGCTGGTGCATGTCGACACCCGCTTTGCACTCACGCTGGTCACCGCCGAGAAAAGCTACACGTCCTGGGCCGCTCCCGCTCCCGGTATCTGGGGCGGCCGCCACGCCCGTCCGGAGGACCTCCAGGGCCTGCCGGCAACCACGTATGGCCCCGGCCAATCCGTCCGTCCCGGCGATCTGAAGAACACGGACTCCGGCCAGGCGGCCATGCTGGTCCGGGCGCGGTGGCATGAGCTGGTGGAAAGCGGCCAGCTCGCTGCCGGGGACGCTGCCGGGACGGCCGTGACCGTCACCGTCCGCTGGGTGGCGATTGGCGCCGTCGTGCTGCTCCTGGCGGCCAGTTACCTGGCTGTTACCGCCGGCTAGCACGGACCTGCAGGGGGCCGGCATCTACTTGCCCTGTGTTCCGTCAGCAGGAGGCTCGGGCCGGAATCCCTCAGGCCGGAATCCTTCGTGCCGGAGTCCCTCGTGGTCTATCCCGTCGGCGGCGGTGGCAGCACTTGCCTGCCCCGCGGAACCCGAGGAATCCTTTGCCTTCCGGGCATTGAATTTCTTCTGCCGCGGATCAAAGGCGTCCCGCAGGCCGTCGCCGATGAAGTTGATGCTGAGGCAGATCAGCACGATGAACATGCCCGGGAACCAGAACAGCCAGGGACGCGTAGCGAAGGCCTGCTGGTTCTGCGAGATGAGCAGGCCCAGGGAGGTGTCCGGGGCCTTGACGCCGACGCCGAGGTAGCTCAGCGCCGTTTCGGTCAGGATCGCCGCGGACATGGTCAGGGTCACGTTCACGATCAGCACGCCGACGGCGTTGGGCAGGATGTGCTTGAAGATGATCCGGGCATTGCTGGCGCCGGAAATCCGGGCCGCGTCCACGAACTCGCGTTCGCGCAGCGACAGGAATTCCCCGCGCATCAGCCGGGCCAGGGCGACCCAGCTGATCAGGCCCAGGAAAATGCCGAGGGCCAGGACGCCGTTGGTGCTGGCGAAGGAGGCGAACCAGCTCCCCTGGTCCCGGCGCCCGGCGAGCTGTGCCATGACGGCGGCCAGCAGCAGCGCCGGAATGATGATGATGACGTCGGTCAGGCGCATCAGGATGGCCTCGGCCCAGCCCCGGAAGTAACCGGAGATGGCACCGACCACGACGCCGATCAGGCCGGCAATCAGGCCGATCACCACCATGATGGTGATCGACTGCTGCGCGCCGCGCATGGTCATGGCAAAGAGATCGCGGCCGATCCGGTCCTGGCCGAACGGATGTTCGCCCCAGGCCAGCGGCCACAGCGAGGAGGTCGGTGCGCCGTCATTGACCAGCGGGGAGACCTGTTCGTGCGTGTACTTCCACCAGCCCGGGATGCCAAGGTAACCCACCGAGGTGAAGGCCAGGAGGAAGATGAAGGCGAAGACCACGAGGCCGATGATGGCGCCGGAGTGGCCGAGGAAGCGCTTCCGGACGATCTGGCCCTGGCTGAGGCCTTTGGCCTCGATGACCGGCTCGACGCCCGCGGCAGCCGCTATCCGGGAGGCTTCGTCTTCGGCCATGATTTCTTCCTGCTGGCTTGGCTGGCTCATGCTTTTACCCTTACGCGCGGATCCAGTGCGGAGTATGCCAGGTCCGCGATGAGGTTGAAGACCATGGCCGTGATGGCCACGCAGATGAAGACGCCCATGACCGGGTTGGGATCGACGTGCGCGATCCCGTCCAGGAAGAGGAAGCCCATGCCCCGGACGGAGAAGACTGTTTCGGTGATGACGGCACCGCCGATCAGTGCACCGATGTCGAAGGCCACAATCGTCGCGATCGGGATCAGGGCGTTGCGGAAGGCGTGGCGCATGACGACGGTCCGCTCGCTCAGTCCTTTGGCCCGGGCGGTCCGGATGTAGTCCATGTTCATGATTTCCAGCATCGAGGCCCGGGTGAACCGGGTGTAGCTGGCCAGCGAAACGAGGATCAGGGCAAGGGTGGGCAGGATCAGGTGGGTGAAGGAGTCCAGGCCGAGTACCCAGAAGTCGCCCTGAATGTTCGGCGTGCTGGCCCCGATCGTGGCGATGGGCCGGCCGCGCACACGGCTGTTGTTGAAGTAGCTGGGCCAGGCCTGCATGTACCGGTCCAGCAGGATGAGGAAGCCGACCAGGAAGGAGGTGATGGCCGCGGCCCGCATCGACTGACCGCGGTCGTAGCCTCCCATCACGTAGCCAATGCCCATGCCGATCAGGACAAAGGCGACTGCCAGCAGCACCACCATGATGAAGGTGGCCTCATCGAGCAGCGGCTGAAGCAGGAAGTACAGCACGACGCCGACGCCGACGGCGATAAGGGCCGACTGCAGGGCCTTGCGGTTTTTCAGACCGGCTGAGAGCAGGGTGACGGCGAAGGCGATGCCTGTACCGGCGATGGCGATGACCACCGGGCCCAGGCCCGGGGTTTTGAACCATTCGGTGGCGGAGAAGTAGATGAGCACCGCGGTGACGAAGGCGAAGGCGACGACGCCCGCAAGCAGCCGGCGCTTCAGGTGCCCGCCGGCCGCGACCGCCGTCACTGCACCGACGACGACGCCGATGCCCAGGGCCGCGGTCAGCGGTACCTCGGGGTTGCGCAGGAAGTTGTTGAAGCCGATGGCGCCGAATTCCTTGAGCAGGACGGCGACCCAGAAGATCGGCAGGGAGAAGAACAGGAAGGCCATGAAGGTGACGCCATAGTCCAGGGTGCTGTACTGCCGCAGTGCGGTCACGATGCCCAGGGTGATGCCGATCAGGATGGCGAGCACTGTTGCCCCGGTGACCAGGGTCAGGGTCTGGACGAGCGCGCTGCCGAGGGCATCGGTGATGGGCTGGCCGGCGATGTTTTTCCCGAGGTCGCAGGAGTTGCCGAACGGTATGAGGCACTGCACCGCACCACCGAACCACTGGAAATACCGCAGCGGAGCCGGCGTGTCCAGCTGCAGGAGTTCCGTTCTCGCGTCGATGAGCTGCTGCTTCTGCGGCGTGGGGTTGGCGCGGAATTCCTCCAGGGGATCGCCTGACGCCGCTGTCAGGAGATACACGAAGTAGGACGCGCCGAGAAGGATAAAAGCGGCAGTCACGAGCCGCCGGAAAATGTAGGTCACCATTGAAATAGAACCTCGGAATTCGGGCCCGGGGATTGCCCGGGCCGGGTCGCGGAGTTTGGCCGGTTCCCGCCGATGTGGCGGCGGGACCACGGCATCGCCAGGTGTATCGCCAGAAAGGCGTCGGGACCGAAGAAGCTTTGGTCCCGACGCCTTTCGAGCAGTGCTACTTGAGGTCGCGGGCTACTTTTGTGCCCATTCCCAGAAGTTCCACCAAACGCCGGTCTGGTTCGGCATGTACTTCACGCCGGTGACGCGGTCGCTGTACGCTTCCACGCCAACCGACTGGAAGAGCGGAAGGCCGTAAGCCGAATCCCAGATCATCTTGTCGATCTGCGCCATGAGCTCATCCTGCTTGGCCTTGTCGGTAGTAACAATCAGTTCGTCCATCAGCTTGTCGGCTTCGGGGTTGCTGAACTGGTTGAAGTTGGAGTCGTTGCCGGTCTTGAAGATCTGCGGAACTCCGGACACACCGACGCCGGAGTTGCTCCAGCCGAAGATAGTGGCGTCGTAGCTGCCGTCCCCAAGGGCCTTGCCCCAGTCGGACTTGCCGAGGCCGCCGTCGACGATCTTGAAGCCTGCCTTAGTGGCGGACTCGCTGATCAGGGAGAAGGCGTCAACCCGGTTGGGGTTGTCCTTGTTGTACATGATGCGAACTTCGGGAGTGGCACCGTTGAGGAGCTTCTTGGCGCCCTCGATGTCCACACCCTGGTAGGCGGCGGAGCCGTTGTTCTTGACGGAGTCGGCGTACGGAGCCTGGTCCGGAACGAAGAGCTGGGAGTCAAGCGGCGCGGCGTTCGGGTCAAGCTTCTTGACGATCTTGTCCACGATGTCCGCGCGCGGGACGGCCTTCATGAACGCCTCGCGGACGTTCTTCTCCGCAAACGGTCCCGTGTAGTTCAGGTCGATGTGGTCGTAGGCGAGCTGGCTGCCGACCTCAACCGTGATGCCCTGGCTTTCAAGGGCCTTGAGCTGCTCGACGGTGTCGGCGGAGGCCTGCGGCGCGATGATGTCGGCTTCGCCGTTCTTCAGGGCCTGGACCTGGGCGGGAGCCTCACCGATGTAGCGCACGGTGATTTCGTCCAGCTGGGCTTCCGGGCCCCAGTTGTAGTCCTTGTTCTTCACCATGGTCAGGGACTGGTCCTGATTGACTGCCTTGACGATGAAGGGGCCGTTGGAGAGGTAGAGGCTGGGATCGGCCGGCAGCGTCTTGGTGTCAAAGCCGGTGTTCCACAAGTCCGACATGGCCTTCAGCTGCGCGTTCGCCGGCTTGGGGGCCTTGGAGTCGCCGCGGGGCGTGCTCTTGAGGAGGTCGACGAACGCCTTGGTGTCCGCAAGGCCTGCCTTCTTGGCGAGAACGTGGGCCGGGATGTCGATGCCGGGGCCGCCGATGGCGATTTCCCAGTCTGCGAAGGGCTTGGAGTATTTCAGGGTCATCGTGCGGCCGTCGTCGCCGAGTTCCGGGAAGTCGGTGAGGGCGATGCCCGTCGGGTCACCGGCGTACGAGAAGTACGCCGTTCCGGTCTTGGCTTCCGCATCAGCGTCGTTGTAGTAGCCCGAGAAGGCGGCCCACTGCAACAGAATGTCGGCGGCGGTGACAGGCGTGCCGTCTGACCACTTCACGCCCTCATTGATGGTGTATTTGACCGTCAGTGGATCGTCGGAGACCTTTTCCATCTTGCCGAACTTCTCATTGCGGACAACGTTGAGCTTGTTGTCGATGTAGAAGAACCCTGAGTGCGTGGCGTAGCTGACCTTTGAGTTGATGTCAGTGTTTCCGTCGGCCGTGTTCGGGTTGAACGTGTTGAACGCGTTGACCTCTACTACGGTTGCCGATCCGCCTTGCTTGCTTGCTGCGGCCGCAGTGGTCGGGGTTGTCCCGCCGCTGTTGCCGGCGCAGGCGCTGAGGGCGATGGCAGCTGCCGCCGCCACGCCCACTGCTTTGGAAATACGACCCAAGCGCATTCCGCCTCCTTGTTTCTGTGGTGTGGGTGAGACCGGCGCCGGAAGCGCCAGACAGACGTCCACACTCCCCCAGCGGCAGTGTGGCCCGTCTCACATGGCATGAAGCGTAATCCCCAAATGCCGCCTGGAGCCACCAAAGTTGACTCACCGTAAAGTTCGTTATCGAGCTGCAATGTAGGACGTGTTGTGCAAGTCCAGCTTTCCACAAAAAAGTTGACGGTGACGTAACAAAAAGATAAAAGTGGCGGCGCACTGGAAAGGCCCCGATCCGGGGATCGGGGCCTTTTCGGTTAATGCACAATTACCGGGCAGAATTGGCGCACTGCCGGGCGCCGGGCATCAGACGTTGAAGCGGAATTCGACGACGTCGCCGTCGGACATGATGTATTCCTTGCCTTCGATCCGGACCTTGCCGCGGGCCTTCGCCTCTGCCATGGAACCGGCCTCGATGAGGTCGTCGAAGGAGACGACCTCGGCCTTGATGAAGCCGCGCTGGAAGTCGGAGTGGATCACGCCGGCCGCCTGCGGGGCGGTGTCGCCCTGGCGGATGGTCCAGGCGCGGGTTTCCTTGGGGCCTGCCGTGAGGTAGGTCTGCAGGCCGAGGGTGCGGAAGCCGACGTGCGCGAGCTGGTCGAGCCCGGACTCCTGCTGCCCGGTGGACTGCAGCAGCTCGAGGGCCTCGTCGTCGGGAAGGTCGACCAGCTCGGCCTCGATCTTGGCGTCGAGGAAGATGCAGTCCGCCGGTGCCACCAGGGCGCGCAGTTCTTCCTGCTTTCCGGGCTTCCCAGGATCCCTTCGTCCGCGTTGAAGACGTAGATGAACGGCTTGGCGGTGAGGAGGCTGAGCTCCTTGAGGTGCTCCATCTCGAGTTTGTCGCTCTTGAC
>JBKPJW010000481.1:0-15380 GCA_046730875.1 Actinomycetota bacterium
CTTCCGGGTCGCCTTGATCTTCTGCGCGGCGGATGAGATGTCGGCCAGTACGGTGGCCGAACTGATCTTGTCCGGATCCATCAGGATCTCCGTGGCAGGTTCGCGGCCGAAGGTGGTCAGAGTCCACACGGGGTCGCCTTCCTTGATCACCCAGTCGACGTCATTGACGCTGACGCAGCGGTCCGTGGTGGGGCCGGGCACGTTAACCCCGCAGCGAACGATCACCACAGACGGATCGCCCCAGGCCGCAGTGGCCTGGGCATTGGTCTTCCGCAGCTTGGCATCACCGATTGTGTCGGGAAGGGCCAGCATCATGGGGGCACACGCCGCGTTCGCGGCATCCTTGGCGGGCGTCACGTCGACCACGGGGGAGCAGGACGTCAGGGCCAGGCCAGCCGCGGCGGCCGCCACAATCAGGGGGAAGTGCACGAAAATCGGGCGGCTGAATTGGAGCATTCATCCAGCCTAACCCGGCCCGCGTGGCGCTGCGGCCACATTTTCTGGCGTGCGGGTAGCATCACATTGAACAGCCTGACTCTTACCTTCGAGTAGACTGGGACCTCGTGCATCTCTGGGGCTCTGCCGACAAGGACGTTAGTGTTGGCCGCAACGCACACCTGATTCAATCTCGCACTGTGGGGGAGGGACTGTCGATGACGTCGTGCAGCCGAAGAAACTCAATACGAACCGGACTGGGTGCTTTGCTCCTGGCCGCTTCAGTCATGGGCACGGGGACAGCCGCCAGCGCCGATGACCTGGTGATTCCGGAGCCTTTGGCTACGGCAATTGCGCCCTCTCCGACGCCTGAAGCTCCGGGCCCGACTGTGCCGTCCCCGGACCCCACTCCGATTGCGCCGGAGGAACCCATTATTGTTCCACCCCCGGTCGTGACCCCTGCGCCTCCCGTTGAGGTTCCGGTCCCGCCGGTCGTCACCGCCCCTGCCCCTGTGGTTCCGCCGGTGGTGCCCCCGGCTCCGGCGGTCGTCATCCCGGCGCCCGTCATTGAAACGCCGCCCGCCGTGGCACCTGTGGTCCCGGCACCTGTGGTCCCGGCGCCCGCCGTCCCGGCGCCCGTGGTGGTTCCTATCGAAGAAGCCCCGATAGAGACGCCCACCCCCTCGGCTACGCCGGCACCGTCTACCGCCCCCGCCATCATCGCGACGCCCACCGAACCTCCCGTGATGGTCAAGTCTGAAGTCCAGGCCGCGGTGGCCGTGGCTACCGGCAGCCCCCTGGCCGTCCAGGCAATCACCGTCCTGGTACTGCTGGGCCTGGGTTTCGCATACTTCCGATTCATCGGTTCCAAAAAAGTCACCGGCGTTCCCCGCACCAGTAAGTCCTGATGCTCATGCCGAAGTCCATGAGTGACAGCCTGCAGATCACGCTGATTACGCACTCCTACTGGCCGGAACAGAGTCCTCCACAGCGACGCTGGACCGCAATGATCAAGGAGTTCTCCCACTCAGGCTGGGCCGTCGATGTCGTCACTCCGGTGGCGCACTACCCGTTCGGCCGGCGGGCCCTCCCGCGCTGGATGGCCGGACGGCCGTTCCGCCTCCGCAACGGCCAGTTCACGGAAAAAATTCTTCACGTTCCCTACCTGCGGCATGGCAACTCACGTGCCGCGCGGCTGCTGGACCAGTGTTATTCGGCCGCTTTGTCGGTCCCCGCAGGGATGATGGTCCGCAAGCCCGACGTCGTCATTGTCACCGCCCCCGGACTGCCTTCGCTGGCCGCAGGCTACGTCCTGGCCAGGATGCGCCACGTCCCGCTGATCGTCGAAATGCGGGACGCGTGGCCGGACCTGGCCCGCGACGCACGCCTGGTCCAAGGCAGTGTCAAGAGCCTCGTGGAACATCTTGTGGATTTCGTCCAGCACCGCGCCGACCTCGTAGTGACGGTAACGGAGGGATTCGGGGCCACGCTGCGATCGCGCGGAGTCCGCAATGTGGCGACTGTCAGCAACGGCGTGCACCTGGACGCCATCCCCGTGGTCGGGCCGCCCGAACCGGAACGGGACGTCTTCGAGGCCCTGTACTTGGGGAACCACGGCGAGAGCCAAAAGCTCGACGTCGCCATCCGCGCCAGTGCCCTGGTGGGGGACTCGATGCACCTGCACATGGTGGGCCACGGGACCCAGAGGCCTGCGCTGGAAAAGCTTGCACGCGAACTGAAGGCTCCTGTCACGTTTCACCCGCCCCTGACCGGGGACGCCATGCTGGAACGCTACGCGTCGGCCGATACGTGCATCGTCTCCCTGCGGGACGACTGGAAATCCTTCGAAACCACCGTGCCCTCCAAGACCTACGAGGTTTTGGCGATCGGCCGGCACATCACCGCTGTGGTGAAGGGAGAAGCCGCGCGAATCGTCTCGGACGCCGAGGCCGGCGACATCGTAGCCAGCGATCCGGAAGAGCTGGCCGCGCTGTGGCGCGAACTGGCCGCCGACCGAGGCCGTCTGGTCCGCAACGGCGACAGCCGCCAGTGGGTCAAAGCTAACGCCGAGTACGAGCAACTCGCGGGCCGCTACATGGAACTCATTACCGAACTGCTCGCGGAAGCCCGCCCCAACCGATGATGCAACTCCTCAACAACGCCCGGCTCGCCCAGGGCGTTGTGCGCCAGCACCTGACTGACGACCCCGTTATCCTGTTCCTGCAGCTTTCGCGCAGGCTGCCCGCTGCGGTGCTGCCGCTCGCCAAGCGCGTGTGCCGGCTCGCTCCGAAGAACTCCACCTCCGCTGCCGTATTGTTCGCGGCCCTCGCCGCCGGAGACGACGCCGACGTCGAACGGCGGCTGCGCATCGCTGCCGAGGCGCCCGTCGCGGGGGACCGCGCGCGTCGCCTGGCCGACGTCGCCCTGGCGGCGAACCTCCCGGCGGTGTCAGATGTCTTCCTCGCCAAGGCAGGGTCGGCGCGGCGCCTCTTGCAGGCCAGGGCACGGCGCCTTTGGTACGACGGCGACGTCAGCGAGGCCGTAGCGGCGCTCGACGGCGCGGGAGCCGCCGGCCTGCGGCAACGGGGCCGGCTGGCCGCCGAGGCTGCGATCCTGGCCGACGCGTCACCGTCGCTGGAACGCCGGCCGTACGCACCGGTTCCCGGCCGGATTCTCCATCTGCTGACCAACTCGCTGCCCCACACAGCCAGCGGTTACGCCCAGCGCTCCCATTCCACGCTCCTGGCGCAACAGGCCGCAGGATGGGACGTGCTGGCTGTCACCAGGATGGGCTATCCCGTGCAGGTCGGGAAGCTCCTCGCCAAGGCCACGGACACCGTGGACGGGATCCGTTATCAGCGGCTCCTGCCGGCCAGAATGGCCCAGAACATTGATGCCCGGCTGCAGCAGCAGGCGGAGGAACTGCTCGCCGTGGCCCTGGACTTCAAGCCCAGCGTGCTGCACACCACCACGCATTACGTCAACGGACTGGTGGTACGGGCCGTGGCCGAGGCCCTCGGGATTCCCTGGGTCTACGAGGTCCGCGGCCAGCTGGCCGACACCTGGGCCTCCTCCCGGGGACCCGAGGCCCGGAACAGCGAGAAGTACCGGCTGTTCCAGAGCCGCGAGACGGAAGTCATGCAGGACGCGGACCTCGTGCTGACGCTCGGGACGGCCATGAAAGCCAACATCGTCGCTGCCGGTATTCCGGACAGCAAAGTCCTCATTGCGCCCAACGCCGTCGGCGGAACCTTCCTCGCCGAGCCACTGGATAAGGCCGGCGCCCGGCGTGAGCTGGGTCTCGCAGAAGACGCGCAATTTATTGGCACCGTGAGCAGCTTGGTACCCTATGAAGGGATCGAAGACCTTTTGGCCGCATTTATGCGGCTCGCGGCGGACCTTCCACGGCTACATCTCCTGATCGTAGGCGACGGTTCTTCCTTGCCGTCGCTGCAGGTTCAGGCGCAGCGTAGCGGTTACGCCGATCGCATTGTCTTCACCGGCCGCGTGCCCCGGAGCCAGACGGCCTTGTACCATCAAGCGCTGGATGTGTTCGTTGTGCCGCGCAAGGACCTGGAGGTGACGCGCTCCGTGACGCCGCTTAAGCCCGTGGAGGCCATGGCATGCGCCCGGCCGGTCGTGGCCAGCGATTTGCCGGCCCTGGCCGAAATCGTCGAGGACCGTGTGACGGGCCTTCTGGCCGAAGCAGGGGACCCTGCCTCGCTCGCCGGCGCGATCCGGGAACTGCTCACGGATCCACAGCTCGCGGCAGAATTTGGCGCTGCGGGCCGGGAGCGCGTGTTGCAGGAAAGAACGTGGGCCGCCAACGCGGTTGCCCTGGCAAGAGAGCTGGAAATGCTGGGAGTAACTATCTGATGAGCATCGAAGAACAGACAAAGGCGCCCACCGTCTCTGTGCCCATAAACCTGGTCCGCTTGAGCAAGGTCGGGCAGCGGCCCGACCTCCTGGACTATCTGGTCCAGCTGTGGGACCGCCGGAGCTTCATCTTCTTCGACGCCCGGGCACGGGTTCAGAGCGGCAACGACAAAACCCACTTGGGTACCGCATGGCTCGTCTTGACTCCGGTACTGAACGGCCTCAGTTTCTACTTGATCTTTGGCGTGTTCCTGGGCACCAGCAAGGGCATTGAGAACTTCATCGGCTACTTGATCATCGGCGTCTTTACGTTCCAGATGAGCACCCGTTCCATTCTGGGCGGCGCCAAATCGCTGACCAGTAACACGTCCATGATCCGGGCCTTCCAGTTTCCGCGAGCATCTTTGCCCATTGCGGTTAACGTGCGGGAGCTCCTGTCCAACGTTCCGGTGACTATCGTGATGCTGCTCTTCGTCATCTTCACGGCACCGGCCGAGGAAATCACGTGGCGGTGGCTGCTGATCGTTCCGGCGATACTGCTTCAATTCCTGTTCAACCTGGGGATCGGCATGCTGCTGGCGCCGGTGCTGCTCAGGATCCCGGACCTGAGCCACCTTCTCTCATTCGTCATTCGTTTCCTGATGTATGTCTCGGCGGTCTTTTTTGCGGAGGACCGCTTCGGCAAGTACCCCGTCATGCGGACCATCATGGACTTCAACCCGATTTTCCAAGTCATCAAGATCATCCGCGATTCGGTGCTCTACGACACCACACCCCTCTGGCGGTCATGGGCTGTCTTGGGTTTGTGGGCGCTGGGATCGGTCGCCGCCGGACTCTTTGTCTTCTGGCGCGGAGAGGAAAGCTATGGACGTGTCTGATATAGCTGGCGGTCATATCGCCGAGCCAACAGTGGTGGTGGACGACATCTCGGTCGTCTACCGGACCAAGAACCAGACGACCGGGCGGACCAATGCCCGGACCTCAATCCTCAAGAAACTTCGTACGCGCCGCCGCGGCGACGGAGCCGTGCGTACCACGGCATTGAGCAAGATCTCCTTCGTGGCCAACCAGGGCGACTCAATCGGCATTATCGGCCGCAACGGCTCCGGCAAAAGCACACTGATGAAGGTCCTCGCCGGGCTGATCATCCCCGACACCGGCAGCGTCTATGCCTCGAGCAATCCCATCCTGCTGGGCGTCAACGCGGCCCTGATCAGCTCCATCTCGGGTGCGCAGAACATTCGCCTCGGCTGCCTGGCCATGGGCATGAGCCACGCCGAAATCGATGCCAAATTCGATGACATTGTGGAGATGTCCGGCCTGGAGCACGAGGTCTACCACCCGATGAACTCCTATTCCTCGGGCATGGGCGCGCGCCTCCGCTTCGCCATCGCCGCAGCGGTCGACCCGGAAATCCTGCTCATCGATGAAGCCCTGAACACCGGCGACGCCCAGTTCAAAGACCGCTCCAAGGCCCGGATGGAAAAGGTCACAAACCAGGCTGGAACCGTGTTTGTGGTCAGTCACAGCCTCGGGACCATTACGGGCATGTGCAACCGCGCCATCTGGATCGACAAGGGCGACTTCATCATGGACGGAACTCCAGAGGAAGTCGCCAAGGAATACCGGAACTTCATCTGGCGCATGAACGAAGGCAACGCCGACTACGGCCGCCAGATCCGGGCTGAACTGATGGCCAGCCTGCCCGAAATGCGGACCACCTTGCTCCCCAACGGCTGGAAGCGGTCCAGGTAGCCCATGAGTGTTAGAGACAAGGCGGCGTACTGGCGCCGCGCGCTGTGGCACGCCCGCCGCGGCGGCATGGGTCAGGTCAAGAGCTATCTCCACCGCAGCACTACGGAGCGCGATGAGGCCAGCCTGGCCGGCGTTCGCGGCGCGGAAGGCGCTTGGCGCGGCCTCGGACGCGGCCGGCACCTGATTTTCCGGGAAGCCGCCCTAGACGTTGCGCAGCCACGGAATCCGCAACTGCGCGTCGGCATCATCATGGACGACTTCTCCGCCGCGGCATTCTCCGCCGAGTGGACCGTCGTGGCGCTTAGGCCGGACAGCTGGGAACAGCAGCTGCGCGAGGAGGCACTGGACTTCGTCGTCGTCGAATCCGCCTGGGCCGGTAACGCCGGACTCTGGCGGGGCAAAATCACGGGACCCGCCGGTCCCTCCGCGGTGTTCCGCGAACTCGTCGCGGGATGCCGGGCGGCCGGACTGCCGGCGGTCTTCTGGAACAAGGAGGACCCGCCGCACTACGAGGACTTCCTGCCGGCCGCAAAACTTTTCGACCACGTCTTCACCACCGACGCCAATATGATTCCGCGTTACCTGGTGGACCTGGGCCACGAGCGGATTTCCGTGCTGCCCTTTGCCGCGCAGCCGCGCATCCACAACCCGGCGCGGCCCCGGCACGGCTGGCACGCGCGGGAGATCGCCTTCGCCGGAATGTATTTTGCGCATAAGTTCGAGGACCGCCGGCGCCAGATGGAGTACCTGCTGGGAGCAGCGGTTGACGCGACTGCGGGCAAGCGACCCGGGTTTGAAATCTTTTCGCGACAGCTCGGCAGACAACCCCAGTATCAGTTCCCCGGAATCCTCAAGAAGCACGTTGTGGGGTTGCTGTCCTACAAGCAGATGCTGACCGCCTACAAGGCGTACAAAGTCTTCCTGAACGTCAACTCCGTCACCGACTCGCCGTCGATGTGCGCGCGGCGGATTTTTGAGATCACCGCGGCCGGTTCCTGCGTGGTCTCGACTCCCAGCGCGGCCATCACGGAATTCTTCCCCGGCAATGAAATTCCCACGGCAGAGAACCGGGACGGCGCCGCGAACCTGCTGAAGGCACTGACCGCCAACCCGGACTACGCCCAGCGCCTGGTGCACAAGGCTCAGCGCAGAATCTGGGCCGAGCACACCTTCAGCCACCGGGCTCAGTCCATCGCGGCGGCGGCCAGGCCCGCTCTGGCCGCCCCGGCACCTCGGGCCCAGGTTTCCGTCCTCGCTTCAAGTTTCCGCCCGCAGCAACTGGATCACGTCATTGCCGGCGTGGCCGCCCAGCAGGGCGTGGATGTCCAGCTGGTGTACTTGGCCCACGGTTTTGAGATCGACGAAGCCGAGTTCCGGCGGAAGTGCCTAGAAGCCGGGATCCCCGACGTCGTCGTTCTCCAGGAACCGCAGCAGACGCTGCTCGGTGAGTGCCTCAATTCCCTCGTGGCGCGCGCCGACGGCGGGTTTGCCACCAAATGGGACGACGACGACATCTACAGCCCCCTCTACCTGGGCGACCAGGTCCACGCCCTGATGTACTCCGAAGCCGAGGTAGTGGGAAAGCGGGCCCACTACATGCACCTGGCCGGGGCCGGCGCGACGATCCTGCGTAACCCGCAACTCGAACACCGTTACGTGGAAGCAGTTTCCGGACCTACCATCTTCGCCGCTACTGACACCTTCAGGCGTTTTCCTTTCCAGCAGCTGCAGCGCGGAGAGGACTCGCGCTTCCTCAGCGATGTCATCGAGGCGGGCGCCAGGATCTACTCGGCGGACCGCTTCAACTATTGCCAGATGCGCGGTGCCGACGTGTCGGCGCACACCTGGCCCATTACCAATGAAGAGCTCCTGGCTTCTTCAAAGATCCAGTTCTTCGGTTCGCCCGAAGACCACATTTTAGTTTAGGGGAGACATGGACGAGACGATTTTTGATGTTGCCGTCATCGGACTTGGCTACATCGGCCTGCCCACCGCGGCCAGCTTCGCTGCCAAAGGCAAGCGCGTGGCCGGCATCGATGTCAAGCAGTCGACCGTCGACGCCGTCAACCGGGGAGAGGTTCCCTTTGTGGAACCCGACATGGGCGTGGTGGTTTCAGGTGCGGTGAGCCTGGGAAACCTCGTGGCCATGACCACCGTGCCTGCGGCCGAGGCCTTCATCATCGCTGTGCCCACCCCGCTCGCGGAGGGCAACGGCGCCGATCTCTCCTACCTCCGAAGCGCGCTCGAAGCCCTCGCGCCCAAGCTCCGCGGCGGTGAACTCGTGGTCCTGGAATCGACCTCGCCCCCGGGCACCACGGACCGGCTGGGCACCTACCTCATGGAGCTGCGGCCGGACCTGTCGCTCGAAGCGGGTCCCGGACTGAACCATGTCCACATTGTGCACTCCCCGGAACGGGTGCTGCCGGGCCGGATCATGGTCGAAATGGTCACCAACGACCGCGTGATCGGCGGCCTCACCGAAGAGGGGGCCCAGCTTGCCAAGCGCCTTTACGAGGTCATCTGCCAGGGCCAGATCCTGCTCACGGATGCCACCACGGCTGAAATGACCAAGCTGGTGGAAAACACCTTCCGCGACGTCAACATCGCCTTCGCGAACGAGCTCTCGCTGATCTGCGACAACCTGGGCATCGACGTCTGGAAGCTGATCGAGCTCGCGAACCACCACCCGCGGGTGAACGTCCTCCGCCCCGGCCCCGGCGTGGGCGGACACTGCATCGCCGTGGATCCCTGGTTCATCGTCGACGCCGTCCCGGAGCACTCTGCCCTGATCCGGACAGCCCGCGAAGTCAACGACTCCAAGCCGCACCACGTGGTCCGGCAGGCCGTGCAGACCCTTGCCGACCAGCCCGGGGCCACCGTTGCGGTCCTCGGCCTGGCTTTCAAGGCCAACATCGATGACGTCCGCGAGTCGCCGTCCGTGACGATTGTCCAGGAACTCGTGCGGCAGCTGCCGGAGAGCACCATCCTGGTGGTTGACCCCAACGTCGAGGAACTCCCCACGGCATTGGCAGCATCCGGCCTTGCCAGGCTCCACGACATGCAGGAAGCCGTAGCTGCGGCCGACCTGGTCATGCTCCTGGTGGACCATGATGAATTTTTGACCCTTGACTCCGATGCGCTGGAAGGAAAACAGGTCATCGACACCAAGGGCATCTGGAACCAGCAGGAGCCCGCCGAGTCGCTCCGGCCGCACACGCCCGTAGGGGCCAGCGTCGGTGGATAGGGGAAGCCACGCCGTGTCAGCGTCCTTTGAAGAAGAGCTGCGACATGCCGGCTTTGCACTCAAGGCCCTGCACACGCCGCGGCAGGAGACGCCGCTTGTCCGGATCCTGATCCGGGCCTCGAAGGCTGCGGATCTGGAAATCGCAGGGACCGTCGCATCTCTTTTCGGCTCCGCCTGCCAGGACTTCGCCGTCGACGTTCTCGTGGAGGACGGGCGGCCCAAGCTGGAGGAGTGGCTCGCCACCGACCGCCGCTTCTCGTTTCTCCGGACCGGCGGACAACAGCCGGCTGAGGCCGCCTACACGCTGGTGCTCAGCGCGGGGACGGCTTTGGGCCTACACTCCCTGGAGGCGATGATCGATACCCTGCGGCAGACGCAGGCACTGGTCCTCAGGGCACTGGTGGACGGGCAGCCCGGCGCGATCGAACTGTGGCAGACGGCCACCCTCCGGGAGCTTTCAGAAACCGGTGATCCCGAGAAATCCGCGCGCAGCGCCGGCGGTGAACGGTGGGTCTCGGGGAGCGCCCTGGGCCTGCACGACTTCCGGCGGCCCAAGCCCAAGCTGCACCTGCGCAAAGGCGCCGCGGCAACCCTTGACCTCAATATCGTGGTCCGGGACCTGGCCGACGCCGCCACACGCCTGGACTATGAGCAGAAGATCCGGCACCTCGAGGCGCGGCTGAAGAAGTCCGAAATCGAGCGCCGACGCCTGGAGCAGGGGTTTTCCCCGAACCGCGGACTCACTCGCGCCCGCGCGATCGCCCGCAAGGGCCCGGCCTACATCATTGGCCGGCTCAAGGACCGCGCCGGCCGGGCGGGGAGGTAGCAGCATGCAGATCAAGAGCGTCGTCGTCAGCTCCACTGACCATTCCATGGCGCAGCTGGCGTTGGACCTTGGCCTGGACTACGCCCGCACGGACTGGGAGCACCGCGATCCCCGGACCGGGTCCGACTGGGATCACGGCCTCCCTGCGGAGCAATTGTGGTGGGATCACTACGTTGTGCAGACAGAGTCGCTCGCCGAGGCCCGGGCGCTGCTTCCTTTGTTCCGCAGCGAGGGGCGGGCGCAGCGGTTCGTCCTTGTGATCCGTGGGCTTTTCCCGGCCGTCGATCTGCCGGTCTGGACTCCCCGCAGCCTCCAGATCAAGGCAGGCACTTCCGCCCTGACCGTGCCGGGACTCGGCTTCGCCGTGGTGGTGGAAGGCGGCAAATGGGTGAACGTGCATGCTGCCGCTCTCGCCGCCCTGGGCTGCTGTTCGCCTGCAGCGCCCCGGCCGGTGCTGGGCGGGCTGCGGGTCGGCATCAGCGATCCCTCCGAGGGCACCTGGCTCGCCGGCGATTCGCTGGGCAGCTTCATGACAGAACAGCTCCTGCAGCCCGAGCCGGATGACATCTATGCCGTAGACGTGCTGATCGGCCCCGCCGGGCTCGCGCAGCAGCTCGACGGGCAGATCGCAGTTCAGCCAGGACGGGTAACCCCGCCGGTCTGGACTCCGCCGTCGACGATGCTGCCTCCCGTTGATACCGCCGTCATATCCCCCATGGGGTTCCTGCCGTACCCGGACAAGCCGGCGCGTTCGCTCAAGCCGGCGGAGCTCGGGCGCGGGGGAGACCTCAGCGAAGCCGCCCTCGCCTCCCTGCGGCCGCACACCTACGTTGAGATTCATGGCGACCGCTTTGGCGGCCTGGACCGGCAGCTGGCGCGGCGCCTGAGCCAGCTCGCCGTCGCCGGCGTGCCGCTGCTGACGCGTGCACTGCCCTCCCCGGTCCGGTCCCTGCTCGGTGAGCGGCTGACGGATTGTATCCAGGCCTTCGACGCCGGTGACCCGCCGGTGCTGCGGGAATCGAAGTCGATCGACCTGCGCCGGGCGGCACTGGACCTCTACAGTCCCCGGGCCGCCTGGAACACGGTGCTGGGCGGGCTGGGCAAGCCGCTGCTTCCCCTGGCTTCGGTGAGTGTGGTCCTGGCCACCCGCCGGCCCGAGAAGCTGGCCTCCGCCCTGAACCAGCTGGCACGCCAGAGCTGGGAAGCCGTGGAAGTGGTGGTGGTGCTGCACGGTTTTGACGCGGACCTCCCCGAGGTCCGGCGCGCCCTGGAGGCGTATCCCGGCGAGCTGCAGGTCCGCTCCGTTCCGGCCGACATGATTTTCGGCGACGTGCTGAACGCCGGTGTCAGCGCCGCCGGCGGCGATCTCGTCTGCAAGATGGACGACGACGACTGGTACGGCCCGCACCACCTGCGGGATCTTATTCACGCGAAGGAATTCAGCGGTGCCACCCTGGTGGGGGCACAAGTTGAATTCGTGTACCTGGAAAGCCTGGACATCACCACGCGCAGGCCTCCGCTCGGCGAGCAGTACTCGGACCACGTTGCGGGCGGCACCATGATGCTCGGCAGGGACGAACTGCGTCAACTGGGAGGATGGCGGCCCGTTCACCGCGCCGTCGACCGCTGCCTCTTGCAGGCTGTCCAGGCAGCCGGCGGACTCATCTACCGCTCCCATGGCCAGAACTACGTGATGCAACGCCACTCCGGGGCGGATTCGCACGGCGGCCACACCTGGAACCCGGAGGACAGCATCTTTCTGCAAAGCGTGGCCGAACAGTGGGACGGGTTCCAGCCGCCGCCGCAGATCGGCCCGGTTTCGGCTCGTCCTGACGGAGCACGGCTCGACGCCATGCGCAGCCACTTCGCCCGGGTACCGGTTCCCGTCCCCTCCCAGTCCGCCCGATCCGCTCAATCCCACATTTAGAAGGCTCAGGGAATGAAATTTTTACCAGCTCTCCGCAGAATTGCGCGCCTGTCCCCGAAGAAGAAGGCGGCCGCCGCTTCCTTCGCCGTCCTGTTTGCCTCGGTAGTGGTGGCTGCGTACGCACGCAGCCCCTGGCTGCTGGGCCTCCTGGCCGCGGTCTTCGTCGCTGCGCTCACCGTCGGCGCGCTGTACATGGACAGGCTGCTGAAGGCGTCCCGGCGGGCCACCAAGCGTGCCACTGCTGCGCATTCCAAGCTGGCCTCAACGCCGCGCCCCGGAGCTCTCGTCGAGTGGGGTGCGCGCTCCCGGATCCCCGAGGCCCGGCTTGCCCAGCGCCTGACCAAACTGCACTCCGTTGACGGACGCGATGTGCTGGTCAGCGCGGCAACCAAGGGCCGGTGGGGCTGGCGGGACATGGCCGTCGCCCTGGAAATGTATCGGATCGGCGGGAATTCCCGGCGCGGCGTCGAGTCCGTCCTTGCCAAGACACCCCGCACCGTCCTGCTGCACCTGGGCGACCTGTGCTTCCGGCAGAACATTCTCCAGGACGACATCCTCAACGCCTCCACGCTGTACAAGTACGTCTTCCAGCGGCTCGGCGCCAAGCCGTTCCAGAACAAACGGCGCGGAGAGTTTTTCCTCGACGCCCTGGCCAGGACCGGGCAGGGGGAGGAAGTCATCAGGCTGCAGAGTCTCTACAACGCCGAGGACATGAACGCCAACGACCTCCACCTGTACCGGGCCAACGCAGCCAACCCGTTCAAGGACAACGCCGTCGACGTCGACGATTGGCTCGCCGAGATCAACGACATCTACGCGCGGGCCGGGCTCTCCAGGCTTTCGCTGGCCGAAGGGTCGGCCCCGGCGTTTCTCCGGTTGAAAGCCGAGACGCCGGATCCGGTAACGGATGGACCCCTCGTCAGCATCGTCATGCCGGTCTACAAACCGGACGAGTACACGGACCTTGCGATCCAGTCAGCCGTCGACCAGAGCTACCGCAACATCGAAATCATCATCGTTGACGACGGCTCCGGCGGTGACGCAGCCGAACGGCTTTACAAATGGCTGCCGGTGGACAGCCGGATCAAAGTGGTGCTCAACGAGCCCAACTCCGGAGCGTACACGTCGCGGAATGTCGGCTACTCCATGGCTCAGGGCGAGTTCATCACGATTTTCGACGGCGACGACTGGCAGCACCCGCAGAAGATCTCCCTCCTGGTCCGGGGCGCCCAGCAGCAGACGGACGGAAGACTCGTTTCCGCTCCCTGGACCCGCGCGGATGAGGACCTCTTCTTCCACTACCGCGGATGGCGCGGAGCCTTCATCACCCCGGCCCACGTATCCACCATGTTCCACACGCCCACCATCAGGGAACGCCTGGGCCACTGGGATTCCGTCCGTAAAGCCGCCGACACGGAGTTCATCCTCCGCTACCAGGCCCTCGTCAACGACGAGGAGCCCTTCGAGGTCTGCGAGGCGCCCTTGACGCTTTCCCTCGTCGGCACCTCGAACCTTTCCATGGAAGATTTCCGCCTCGGTTACAGGTCCCCGGACCGGGTTTCCTACCGTGACGCGTACGAGCACTGGCATAAGAAGATCCAGACGGGCGAACACTCCGGCTACCTGGACTTCCCGCTTGCTGAGCGGGAGTTCCCGGCTCCGCCGCGGTTCCTGCCGGCCGGCGCACAGCAGCCGGAACTGGAACTTGACCTGCTGCTTGTCGGCGATTTCGGCGCTGACTCCCTGGTATCGAATCTGATGCTGGAACATCTGGCGGCCGAGGCCGCAAATGAACAGAGAATCGGCCTCATGCATTATCCGAGCCTCCTCCACACAGCATCGATCGAAAGTTCATATTCAGATGAGCTGAAGGACGCCTTCCATGACGGGCGACTTGTCCGGGTCGAGGTGACGGACCGCGTGCGCTCTGCGGCCGTGAATGTCTACGATCCCACGGCATTCCAGTACAGCCGCGAGCTGCGCAGCGGACACGTTGCGGGCCGTGTGTCCGTGTGGACGGACGAGCCGCCCTATAACTGGGAAACCGACGAACACAAGTACGAGGTCGGCACAGTAGAACGTAACCTTTTGTCCGTGTTCGGCGGCTCAATACAATGGATTCCGCTCAACGAACGCACCCTGCGGGTCATCACGGAGTCCGGACATGGACAGAAGTCCATCGGTGACCACGTGGCACGACCCCAACCGGACCCGCTGATAATTCCCGACATCCCTGCGGAGGAAACTCCGCTTGCACTAACAGGCTCCAGCGTGGGCCGTTCCGAGGCAGGAGAGATCCCGTGAACTTGCAGGACGTGACCCCAGACGTGACCCCGGACGAGGCCTGGGACGAGCGGAACGCCGTCGAAATCCGCCGCTATGCCACGGCTGGCGACATTGACCACGCGGCTTCTGAGGCCTACGAATTCGTGGTGCCGGGCCGCTCCGGGGGACCGCTTGACCTTGTGGGCCTTTATCAGCCCCGAGAGTCCAAAACCCTGATTGTGAGCTTCCATGGCTCACTGGTGCGCTCCAAGTTCACGCTCCCGCGCTTTGAATGGCGGAAGTCGCTGAGGCCCTTTGACGCAGCGCAGCTCTTCATCGCGGACTCGACCTTGCACCTCAGCCGCAGTCTGGCACTGGCCTGGTATATCGGAAACTCAGAGCAGGATCTCAGCTCGGACGTGGCCGAGCTCATCAAGGAGATCGCCGGGGCTGCAGGGTACGAGAGGATTTTGTTGACGGGCTCCAGCGGTGGGGGATTTGCCGCACTGGCCATCTCTCGCCAGATCGATGGCTCAGCGGCGGTCTGCTTCTCCCCACAAACCCGCGTGGGCGACTACATCGGCAACGTGGTCAAATCGTTCTATCGCACCGCCTTCCCGGAAATGGAGGGGTACGCTGCAGCCGAACGGGCACACCGTCCCCGTTTCGACCTGCGCCATCTCTATGCAACGACGCCGAATAATAACTATGTTCGGTTTGTCCAGAACACCCGGGATCCTGATCACTACAGCAAGCACTACACGCCCTTCGCCAAGGCGTGTGGAGTTGATCCCGCCATCGGCGGCGTCGATGCATCCGGGCGGATCGAATTTGCGCCGCAACCACTCCAGGAAGGTCATCAGCCTCCGGGCCGGGGACGGTTCAGGGAGAACATCCGGGAGGCCCACGCGCGGTTTTTCGGCAAAGACTTGATTATGCTAGGCGCCGAAGAGTAATTCAGATCGCCGGACTCAGGCGGACCCTGAGCTGAATAAAGGCGCGTGGTGTGCCTGGGCGACACCCGATAGTCCGGACGGACGGGCAAGCGTTGC
>JBKPJW010000482.1:0-1598 GCA_046730875.1 Actinomycetota bacterium
GCGTAGCGTCCGCTTTCGTCGACCGAGCTGTAAGCGGCGGCCGGATCGAACGCGTCCATGAAGGCGCACGGGCCGTAGTCGATCGTCTCGCCCGAGATCGTCATGTTGTCGGTATTCATGACGCCGTGGACGAATCCAACCAGCATCCAGCGGGCCACCAGCGACGCCTGTGCAGCTGCCACGGCCTGGAACAGGGCGAGGTAGGGGTTTTCGGCTTCCGCAGCGGCCGGATAGTGCCGGGTGATCGCGTAGTCGGCAAGGCGGCGGACGAGCCCGGTGTCCCCCGTGGCCGCGGCGTACTGGAAGCTGCCCACGCGCAGATGACTGCTAGCAACCCGGGTGAGCACTGCTCCCGGCAGCACTGTCTCGCGCTGCACCGGGCGCCCCGTGCCGATCACGGCAAGGGACCGTGTGGTGGGAATGCCCAATGCGTGCATGGCTTCGCTGACGAGATATTCGCGCAGCATCGGTCCGATGACGGCCAGTCCGTCGCCCCCGCGACCGAATGGCGTGCGCCCCGAACCTTTGAGGTGCACGTCCCGGAGTCGGCCGTCGGCGTGCGTGATCTCGCCCAACAACAAGGCGCGCCCATCGCCAAGCCGGGGTGCGTACCAGCCGAACTGGTGGCCGGCGTAGGCCTGCGCGACGGGGGTGGCATCAGCGGGGAGCCGACATCCGAGGAGCAGACCTACCCCGTCGGAACTACGTAGGAAGTCGGTGTCCAGGCCCAAATCGGCGGCCAACGGCTCGTTGAGCACCAGCAGTTGAGGGTCAGGAACTTCCTCTGCCCGCCAAGCAATAGCCATCTCGGGAAATTCCCGGGCGAAGTGGCCGCCCAAGGTTACGCCTGTCAGGGCTACGGTACTCATGCACCAAGAATACTCGCGGACGCTGGACTGGCCCCCGAGGGCCCTCGTCCACCAACTGCCTTGCGCCATTAGACCGGCTGCAAGTCATCCCGCCGTCGGAGAATCGTCCCGCCGGGCAGGCAAACGCCCGACGGAGTGGTCGCGAACTGAACCGGTGAGGGCCTCGACTACGGCGATTTGGCCGGTTGTGTCAGGGACGCCGGGAAATTGAACCGCCGGAGCGTCAGCAGCTTTCACCGGCGGCTGACCTGCTGAACGCATGCGGAGAAGCGCGACGGCGGAAATGAGGAACCACGCGATGTTTGTGACCACGGAGGGCCAGGCTTCGTGGAATGCGCCGTTGATGATGAAGGCGCATGCGCCGAGGAGGTTTGCGGTCTGGAAACGCCTGCCCGCTTTGATCCAGCCCATGGAGACAGCCAGGTAGGCGCTGAGGATCGCAACTGCCCCGGCCCAACCGGCGACTTCCCACAGCAGTTCCATGATGTCCTTTCAAGGGTGGCCCGGCTTGCCAGCGGCGGGCGGGGTGTTGATGGTGGCTCTAGGAGTTTACTGTCGGCCGAGACCAACGCCGAACGGATCAGGACCCGACGGATATGGCGGAAGGGTTCCTCGCTGCCGTCGCGTCGAAATGATCATTGCTCGGGGCCCTGTTTACTATGGATTTCGCACTGGGTGAAGGCGATGCTGGCCGCGTTGGAGATGGACTCGGACGTATTCGATGCTTGC
>JBKPJW010000483.1:0-6129 GCA_046730875.1 Actinomycetota bacterium
GCGGTGGACTGAATTCCATGATTCCTCTGGTCGTCGCCGCCGAAGCAGGTATCCCGGTGGTGGACGGCGACGGAATGGGGCGAGCCTTCCCGGAGCTTCAAATGGAAACGTTCGGTGTCTATGGAGTGTCCGGATCACCGCTCGCTGTTTCTGACGAAAACGGGCACACGTGCATTGTCGATACCGGCCAGGACAACCAGAGGATGGAGACTTTCGCCCGGGCGGTCACCATCAAGATGGGGGGCGCGGCATACATCGCCGAGTATCCAATGAGCGGAGCAGACGTCAAGCGTACTGCGATCCGCAACACCGTCACGCTGGCCCTCAATATCGGTCGGACTTTGCGTAAGGCCAAGGACAAACATCTCGATCCGCTGGCAGAACTCAGTGCCTTCCTGAAGGACACAATATACGGTCATGGAACCGTGCTCATGCGGGGAAAAATCGTTGACGTTGAGAGGTTCGTTAGGGACGGGTTCACCCAAGGGTTTGCCGCTGTGGAGTCATTTGATGGTGGCGACGAGATGCGGATCCAGTTCCGGAACGAGAACGTCATTGCACACAAGAATGGTGCGGTGGTCGCCATTGTTCCGGATCTTATTACGATAGTTGATGTTGACCTGGGCACACCCATCACTTCCGAGGCCCTGCGGTTCGGACAGCGGGTGGCCGTCTACGGAATCTCGACCCCTGCGATCATGCGGACCCCGGAAGCGCTGCAAGTCTTTGGCCCCCAGGCTTTCGGACTCCATGAGCCATGGGTTGCCCTAGAGGAATTGAGCGCCGCCCGATGACATCGTTTCGGACTCGTTCCGCGCTGGCCGACACCCTGGTATTTGACGGCCACAACGACTTGCCCTGGGCTTTGCGGCAGAAATTCGATTCCCGCGTCGAGGAGATCGACTTATGCGAGCACCAGCCCCGCCTGCACACAGACATTCCGCGGCTCCGGGAAGGCCGGGTCGGTGCGCAATTCTGGTCGGTCTTCGTCCCGTCCAACATGCTGCCGGCCGACGCCGTCGTGGCGACCCTCGAACAGATCGACTGCGTACACCGGATCATCTCCAAGAATCCCGAGACATTCAGCCTGGTGGACTCTGCCGCCGGCGTAAGAACAGCCGTCGCAGAGGGAAAAATTGCCTCGCTGATGGGCATAGAAGGAGGGCATTCCATCGACGCGTCGCTTGGCGTGCTTCGGATGATGAGACGTGTCGGCGTCCGCTACATGACTCTCACACATAACGACAACACGCCGTGGGCGCGCTCGGCGACGGGCGAACAGGTCGACCATGGGCTCACGGATTTCGGCAGACGCGTGGTCGGCGAAATGAACCGTCTCGGGCTGATAGTGGACCTATCTCACGTAGCCGAGCAGACGATGCATGACGCGCTGAATACGAGCGCTGCACCTGTAATTTTCTCCCATTCGTCTTGCCGCAGCATCACCGACCACGTCAGAAACGTGCCGGATGCCGTGCTTGAGAGGTTGCCCGGAAACAACGGTGTGCTCATGCTTACCTTCGTTCCCGCCTTTATCTCAGAGGCCTGCGCGGACTATGAGCGACGTTCTGATGAAGTCCGGCAGAGACTCGGCCTTCGGACGGGGTTCCATGCAGGCCAGGTGGAAGAGGACATCGCGGCCGCGGCAGAATTTGCCCGGTGGACGTCCCAGAACCAGGCTCCGCAGGCCACCATCGCCGACATCGTTAGACACATGGAACATGCACGGGAAGTAGTAGGACCCCAGCATCTTGGCATTGGAGGGGATTTCGATGGCATCGAACACCTGCCCCGCGGAATTTCCGGGGTATCAAGCTACCCGACGGTCATTGAAGCTCTAGCCGAACGGGGCTGGTCGCCTGCTGATCTGCGCAGCCTCGCATTCGGCAATGTCCTCCGAGTGCTGGAAGATACGGAGGCGGCCGCGAATCAAGATCTGATCGGTCCATCCCGGCAGCATGCAGAAATCGTCCACCAACGCTGATGTCTGTCGCTGGCGTAAGGCGGGCAAATCAGCGAGGAAGCTGCCCAGGCTATGACGAGGCCACCGCATTGGAGCCGGGGATCGCCCTCCACCGGCCCCGGTGTGCGGGCTCTTCCCAGCGGCTGGAGCGCCCACAGCGGACTGCCGCCATCCCTCAAGCGTTCCACAGCGGGCCCATGATGGCTGGCGGACGCGACTAAATCTTCTGTGGACCGTAAAAAATACCCAATCGAAGAAGGACAACACATGATTGGCAATGCCTTGCTGGAGCTCGAACTCACCGACGACGAGACTGACCGGATGCACAAGTTGTACCGCCATCTGCACGCCAACCCCGAACTGTCCATGCAGGAACATCGGACCGCAAGGCTCATTGCCGACCATCTCACTGCCATCGGAGCCGAGACCTTTAGCTGTGGCGGGACGGGCGTCGTCGGTATACTGCGCAACGGTGAGGGGCCAGTCGTGGGTTTCCGGGCCGACATCGACGGTCTGCCGATCAAGGAGGAAACAGGACTTGATTACGCCAGTCAGGCCACCGGTGCCCTGACTGACGGGACACAGGTTCCGGTAATGCACGGCTGCGGCCATGACATGCACATCACCGCAGCGCTGACTGCGGCGGCCTTGCTCGCGGATGCCACCGATACCTGGACCGGGACAGTCGTCTTCCTCTTCCAACCGGGGGAGGAAACGGCCGCCGGAGCCCAGGCGATGGTCGACGATGGTCTGTGGAACCGGGCTCCCACACCGGAGATAATCTACGGCCAGCACGTCGTGCCGAGTCTGGCGGGCACAGTAAGCATCAGCCGCGGTACCGCTATGGCCATGGCCGATTCCTGGAAGGTCACTGTGCAGGGGCGTCAGGCGCATGGTTCCCAGCCCCAAGAAGCGATCGACCCGATCGTGCTCGGGGCCCACATGTTGGTCCGGCTGCAGACCATCGTTTCGCGTGAGCTGGACCCCATGCAGTCCGCAGTCGTGACAATCGGAACCTTCCACGGGGGCCTGAAGGAAAACATCATTCCCGCCATTGCCGAGTTCACCATAAACGTACGGACCTTCGACCAGAAAGTGCGCGAAGCCGTGCTGACATCAATCCGCCGAATCATCCGCGCAGAGGCAGAAGCCTCCTCCGCGCCGTCCCCTGAGATTGAGGAGCTGTATTCTTTTCCGCTGTGCTACAACGATCCCACGGCGACAGATCAACTTCTCCAGGAATTTCGGGTCATTATCGGAGAGGAAGAGGTACGCGAGATTCGGCCGATGATGGCCAGTGAAGACTTCGGGACCCTCGCAACAGCTATCTCTGCCCCCTCGGTTTACTGGACCTTCGGAGGCTATA
This sequence comes from Actinomycetota bacterium, assembly GCA_046730875.1. Taxonomy (GTDB): domain Bacteria; phylum Actinomycetota; class Actinomycetes; order Actinomycetales; family Micrococcaceae; genus Arthrobacter. The sequence goes on from JBKPJW010000483.1 coordinate 3,330, forward strand.
CCGCCGAGACGCTCAGGGCTGACGGGCACATCGCCGGCAACCACTCGCCACATTTCGCCCCCGCCATGGAACCCACCCTGAGCACCGGCGTCCGGGCGGCTATGACGGCGATCCTGTCCAAAGTTGGATGCTGACAGCCCCCGGGCCTGGTGACAAGCAGGACCCGGGCCTGCGGTGCAGTTCCCGGCCGGTTCGCGGCCGCGACCGCTGCTTGATCGGTGAAGGCCGTAGCCGCTGCACCAAAGCAAATTCGCGCCACATGCGATTTGTGCCGACCTGAGGTCCGGCGCAAAGCTCTACTTCACGCTCTCCTGTCGTATTTCTTCGGCACAGTCCTGATCGCGGTCGCCATTAATCTGGTCACGAACCTGGGCCAAGGATGACGCAAAGGGTGTCACCGGAGCGTGCTGGTGACACCCTTTGCGTCATCCTTGGCAGAACAGTTGTCAGGCTGCGCGGCGCTTTCGCAAGGTCCTGAGCGTGACGGCTGCGACTCCGCCGGCCGCCAGCGCCCAGGGGGCGCCGACGATGATGGGATCGATCCACTGATGACTCAGGTCTGCGCGCTTCTTCCCGAAACGGGAGCCCATGCCGTGGCGGGAAAACTCGCTGAGCACCCCGGTCTCGGTGACCGGATTGTCCGGGCGCAGAGTGGCGAACGAGCTCAGGTGGTGTTCCCACGCATCAACCCGGTCCGCCGCGATGAGCAGCAGCCAGTGTGCGGCCCGACCCTCGCTGTACTTGTACGCGTACTTCCTGATGGCCCCGGAGACGCCTTTGGGAGGGGTGGATGTCCCGAAAACGGGCGTAAGGAAAGCGTGTTCGACGGACCGCTCCCGGGGCCACTTCTCTTCCTGGCGATCGGGGAAGTCCCAGTGCGCGCCGGTTTCGATGCCGGGTTGTTCCCGGGGGTAGGCGGGCCTGTCCGCCGGATCAAGGTCTGCCCCCCATCCCGGGATCCGAGTCCGCAGGTCCTCCGCGGACTTCTTTAGGGCAGTTTTGCCGGCCGTGTAAGGAGTGGGTATCTCAGGCATGATGCTCTTCCTTTCAAGCCGCGGTGGGAACGATGAGGGGCTTGATACAGTCATCGAGCTTCGCGGAGAAGATGTGGTACCCCTCAGCGATGTGCTCCAGCGGGATGCGGTGGGTGACAATGTCGCTTGGCTTCAGGTACCCGTTCCGGATGTGTTCGAACAACCGTGGCCACTGACGCTTGACCGGGCACTGATTCATCCTCAGCGTCAGGCCCTTGTTCATGGCATCGCCGAACTTCACGGCGCTGAAAATGGGCCCGTAGGCGCCCACCACCGACACCGTACCGCCTTTACGGACGGAGTCGATCGCCCAGTTAAGGGCGATGGGGGATCCGCCCTGCAGCTTCAGTTTTGCGGAGCTCACGTGCTGCAGGAAGTTGCCATCTGCCTCGGCCCCAACGGCGTCGATGACGACGTCGGCACCCAGATAGTCGGTGGCTTTCTTCAGGTGCACCACAATGTCGTCGTACTCCACAAAGTTGTACGTTTCGGCGTGTGCGAAGGTGCGGGCCTTCTCGAGCCGGTACTCCAGGTGGTCGATCACAATCACCCGTCCGGCGCCCATCAGCCAGGCGGACTTTGCGGCGAACAGGCCCACCGGCCCGGCGCCGAACACAACCACGGTGTCGCCCTCAGCGATGTCGCCCAACTGGGCGCCGAAGTAGCCGGTAGGCAGGGCGTCGGTGAGCAGCACCGCGTCCTCCTCATCCAGCCAGTCCGGGATCAAGCCTGGCCCGACGTCAGCGAAGGGTACCCGCACAAACTCAGCCTGGCCGCCGTCGTAACCGCCGCACGTGTGCGAGTAACCGTAAATGCCGCCCACCGCCGTCGCGTTCGGATTGACGTTGTGGCAGTTCGAATAGAGGCCGCGGGAGCAGAAGTAGCACGACCCGCAGTACACATTGAAAGGAACCATCACCCGGTCGCCGGGTTTGAGCCGCTCAACCGACGAGCCGACCTGCTCCACCACCCCCACGAACTCGTGACCGAACGTCATGCCCACCCTGGTGTCGGGCATCATGCCGTGGTAAAGGTGCAGGTCAGATCCGCAGATCGCCGCCCTTGTCACGCGCACGATCGCATCATTGGGATGTTCGATGCGCGGCATATCCTTTTCTTCCACGCGGACCTTGTAGGGCCCGCGATACACCATAGACCGCATTAGTAGCACCTCCGGGAAACTGCTGGCTCCTGCATCGGGAAAGTCCTGTCCGGGCTACTTCAGGCGCTGGCGGGGTGGAGGACGACTTTGGTCCAGCCGTCTTCACGGTTATCGAAGTTCTTGTAGCCCTCGGGGGCCTTGCCCAGCGGCAGCTCGTGGCTGACAAGGAAGGAGGGGCTGGCCTTTCCGCCGGCGATGAGGTCGCGCAGCGCCCGGTTGTATTTCTTGACCGGGCACTGTCCCGAACCCATCGTCTGTCCCTTGAACCAATAGTTTCCGTAGTCGAAGGCGATCTGGCCCTGCTGGGCGAGTTTGTCGGGGCCCCCGGGGTCCTGGGGCAGGAACACCCCTACGACGCCGATGCCGCCGACGAACCGGACGGAGTCCACGAGCCGGTTCAGGGTCAGGTTGGGCTGTTCGTTTCCAGCCGGGTCGTGCGCCTGGTAGCCGACGCATTCGCAGCCTCGGTCGGCGCCGAATCCCATGGTCTGGTCTTTGACGAACTCGACAGGGTCTACTTTTGAATCATCCACAGGGATGGCGCCGATCTGTTCCGCCAGCTTCAGGCGGTCGCTTTGGCGGTCCACGACCATGACTTTGCCGG
>JBKPJW010000484.1:0-3350 GCA_046730875.1 Actinomycetota bacterium
ACCGTGTAGGGAATGGCAACGATGAAACCGACCTGCGTGGTGCTGAAGTCGCCAAGCGCGGCAACGATGGTCGGCATCCACAGCCCCATGCCGTATATGCCGCAGACCAGCCCGAAATATAGGGCTGAGTAGGCAATGGTCCGCGGGTCCTTTAGGCCGGCCAGGAAGTGATGCGGCTGCCCCTTGGAGTGCCGGGCAAGCTCGTCGTCCATGGTGGTGGTCAGCCATTCGCGCTCATCGTCGGCCAGCCAACGCGCGTGGCTCGGGCGGTCCGTCATCAGGACCGGGGTCAGCATGCCCAGGATAATAGCCGGAATGCCTTCAATGATGTACAGCCACTGCCACCCCTGCAGGCCCCAAATGCCGTCCATCTGCAGCAGCAGGCCGGAGACGGGTGCGCCAAGGGCGTTGGAAACGGGCTGGGCGAGGATGAAAATGCCCAGCACCGTCACGCGCTGCGCGGCCGGGAACCAAAGCGTCAGGTAGAACAGGATGGCCGGGAAGAACCCTGCCTCGGCCGCGCCCAGCAGGAAGCGGACGATGTAGAAAGTGGTCGGACCGTTCACCAGGCACATCGCCGTGGCGAAAATGCCCCAGGAGATAAGGATCCGGGCGATCCATTTGCGGGCGCCGAACCTGTACATGCCAGCGTTGCTGGGGATTTCCAGCAGCGCGTAGCCGATGAAGAACATGCCAGCGCCGAGTCCGTAGGCGGCAGCGCTCAGGCCGATGTCCTCGCTCATGGTCAGCTTCGCGAAGCCGACATTGTTTCGGTCCAGATAGGCAATAAAGTAGAGCAGGACGATCAGCGGCATGATGCGGCGGCGCGCCCTGCGCAGAGTGCGCTGGCCCAGCTCGTCGAGTTGATTAGCAGGATTCATGGAAGTCATGGTGCACCTCGCTGTCAGAAACGAGCCCGCCGGGTTCCTCAGCGGAACAGTTCAGGTTTACCACTCGGTGAGGCAATAGTCACCAGACTTAGTACACGCAGACCTGCCCGGTCGGAGGTTAGTTGATGGGGGCGGGGCCGAGCTCGTCGATGAGCTTCTGCATGGCCACGTAGGCCTTGTTCCGGTACGCGATCAGTTCCGGGGTGCGTTCCGCGGGCACGTTCAGGAAGCCTGCGCCGGTCTTGGTGCCCAGCTTTCCGGCCTCCACGAGGTCGGTGAGGATCTTCGGGGTGGCGAAGCGTTCCGGGAATTCGGTCTGCAGGGACTTGTAGCAGAAGTTGTAGACGTCCAGGCCGGCCATGTCGGCGATCGCGAAGGGGCCGAAGAACGGCAGCCGGAAGCCGAAGGTGGTGCGGACCAGGGTGTCGATGTCCTCCGCGGTCGCGATTTCCTGCTCCACCAGCTGGGCGGCCTCGTGGAAGAGGGCGTACTGGAGCCGGTTGAGCACGAAGCCGGTGACGTCCTTGACGACGGCGGTCTGCTTGTTGGCCGCGTGCACGAGGTCGCGGACGGCGCCGACGGTGGCCGCCGAGGTCCCGGCGTGGGGGATGATTTCCACGCCCGGGATGAAGGGGGAGGGGTTGGAGAAGTGCACGCCCAGGAACCGTTCCGGGTGGGTGACCGGCTCGGACAGCTCCGCGATGGAGATCGTGGAGGTGTTGGAGCCGATGATGGCGTCCGGACGGGCGGCGGCGGCGATCCGGGCCAGGGTCTGGTGCTTGATCCCGATCACCTCGGGGACGGCTTCCTCGATGAAGTCCGCGTCCGCCACGGCTTCCTCGATGTCCTTGGCGGCCCAGAGGTTTTGCTCCAATATCCTGGTGGAGCCTTCCGGGAACAGGCCGTCGGCCACGAACTCGTCGGACTCGGTCAGGAGCCGCTCGTAGTTCTTCTGCGCCACCTCGGCCGACACGTCCGCGAGGGCAACCCGGGCGCCGCCGAGCGCCAGGACCTGGGCGATGCCGCCGCCCATGTAGCCGGAGCCGACGACGGCGATTCGCCGCGTGTTGTTCGGGGTCTCGGTCATGGTCAGTCAGCCTCCGTGTAGTCGGTTTCGTAGGAGCCGATGGCATCCACCTTCGCGGCAGAGGAGGAGTTTTCGTCGAAGCGGTGGCTCAGCCATTCGCCCACGAGCTTCTTGGCAAGTTCCAGCCCGATAACGCGCTGGCCCATGGTGAGGACCTGGGCGTTGTTGCTCAGGACCGAGCGTTCCACCGAGTAGCTGTCGTGCGCGGTGACGGCACGGATGCCGGGGACCTTGTTGGCTGCGATGGCCACGCCCAGGCCGGTGCCGCAGATCAGCAGCGCCCGGTCGGCCTCGCCGTCGGCCACTTTCCTTGCCGCGTTGACGGCGAGGTGGGGGTAGGCAGTGGAGTCATCGGCGCCGACGCCGATGTCCAGCACGGATGCCACGCGCGGGTCGGCTTCGAGCAGGGCCTTCAGGGCGGTTTTGTATTCGACGCCGGCCTCATCGTTGCCGATGACAATGCGCAGTCCTTCGGTGTCAGTCATTTCCTTTGTGCTCCATTTCCGGCCCCGGAGGCCGTGTCGGGTGTGGCTGGTTCAGGCTTAGCCCGAACCTGCGAGGTGGCGGGCGATCCGCTCGGAGATCAGCGCGAAGGACACCGCGCCGGGGTCGGGGTGGCCGAGGCTCTTCTCGGCGAGCGGACGGGCGCGGCCCTTGAGCGGGCGGAGATCCGCTGTCCGGTCCGCGGCTGTCTGCGCGGCGGCAGCGGCGGCGGCGAGGGCATCGCGAAGCGGCGCGCCGCCGTCGAGCGTGCCGAGGAAAGTCTCCCGGAACGGCAGGAGCGCATCCACCATGGTTTTGTCGCCGGGTTCAGCTTTGCCGAGCTCGGTGATGGCGTCAACGAAGGCCTTGACCGCCGCGGCGGCGTCCTCGCCGGAGTAGCTGTCCCGGTTGCCCAGGGCCAGTCCGGCCGCGATGACCGCCGAGCCCCAGAGTGCGCCCGAGGTCCCGCCGGCCCGTTCGCTCCAGGCCTCCCCGGCCGCTGTCAGGACCCGTTCAATGGAGGCTTCGGCGCCCACCACCTGGTCTGCGGCGGCGACGGCCGCGTCCACGCCGCGGCGCATGCCGATGCCGTGGTCGCCGTCCCCGGCGATGGCATCGAGGTTGCCCAGTTCCTCTTCGTGGTCGACGACGACGTCGCGCACCTGGGCGAGCACGGCCGCGGCCTGCCGTCCCAGGTCCGCTGCCGCCGTTGTGGTGTGTTCGGTCTCTTCGGCGGAGGCCTCGTCGGCCGCGGCGAGTTCGCGGCGGGCGCGGGGGGCCAGGTTGCCCTTGCGGAACGCGGGGGTGTCGGCCGGGGCGGCCCAGTACTGTTCGAGTTCCGCATCCAGCCAGAGCAGGGTCAGGGAGAGTCCGGACATGTCCAGGCTGGT
>JBKPJW010000485.1:0-3134 GCA_046730875.1 Actinomycetota bacterium
ACTCTATACAGGCGCAGGGCCGAACCCATGATCAGTCCCAGGCCCCACGTCGTGGGCAGCGCGTAGACCAGGGAGTGCAGTTGCGGCGCCAGGATCAGCATCGCCAGCACGCTTGCCGTCATGAGGGAGAGGGCGACGGCCGCGGACCAGCCGATCAGCCGCCCCTGACGGTTGCGCCGCAGGGCGAGTACCAGCAGCGCGGGCCAGATCAGGTAGAACTGTTCTTCCACCGCCAGCGTCCAGAGGGGTCCGATGGCCATGCTGACGTCGAAAGGCAGAGGCAGGTCCTTGAGGTAGCCGAGACCGGCGAGGACGGTGTAGCCGACGATTCCCTTGGACCGGTCGCCGAGGACATCTGTGCTCAATTCCACGATCGCGTAGACGCCCAGGAGGGAAACCAGGGCCGGTACCAGCCGGAAGGCCCTGTGCGCATAGAAACGGCCGTAACGGATTTTCCGGTGCCGTTCCACATCCCTGAGCAGCACATTGGTGATCAGGTAGCCGCTCAAGACGAAGAAGACAATCACACCGATGATGCCTGCCCCTTGAAATATCCCGGGCCAGGAATGTCCGAGCAGGACGGCACCAACGGCAGCGCCGCGGAGAACGTCCAGGCCCGCCAGGCGTGGGCGCACTGCAGTTTTTTGGGGGGCCGCTACGGCCCTTTCGCCGACTAGTAACGCCACATAACCTCCGGAGCCTCGTAACTGGCCGGTTCCGATCTCAGCCAAATCAAGGCACAACGGGACCGTGCCTTTTTCATGAATACGATTGCGGCGCCGGTCCTGCGCCTATCCCAGTATCCCCGACTTGGCTGGGCGAAACCTGATCCGGGTGCCGGGAGCCCGAGGATCCCGGGGATAAGGGCACCGGGCCGCCGACCCTGCCGGGCCACACAGTCCAGTATTCCTAAAGCCATCCCGACCCGGCAAGCGGCGGCCGCGGTCAGAGGAGCCGACGACCACGATTGTGAGGGTCGCCGCGGCGGAGGCCGGCGTCGTCTCGTCCGCATGGCTTCGCTGGGCCAGGATCACAGCCAGGCTGGTGAAGATGATATAGACGCGCTCTTTGAGGCTCGCCGCGCTGGAGGGGCCGCGCGGGAAGGGGGCACGGCCGGGTTCGGTCGCTGTCATCTGAGAAGGCCTTCCGGTAAGCGTCACGGCAGTGAACAATGCTCACTACCGGAACGATCCTTATCCATGCCATCTCATAGTCCTCCCGAAAAACCCCTCAGGGCCAGCCCGGAAGGAGAGCCCCGCAGGAGAGCCCCGCAGGGCGCCGCCGGGAGGAGGGCCGGAGGGAAGAGCCCCGCAGGGCGCCGCCGGGAAGAGTGCCGGAGGGAAAATCCGGCCCCGGCGCCGGGTCAGTCCACCGGGCTGTAGCGGGCGAGGTCCGCGGCGTTGGTGGCCGCGCTCATCAGCAGGGCCGCCGCCAGCATGTGGGCGCCGACGAGCAGTGCGGGGATGCCGTTGTAATACTGTGTGAAGCCGATCACGGCCTGCAGCACCGTGACGCCCAGGAGCATGAATACCGCGGAGCGGAACGGTCCCGGAATCCGCCCTCGGAGCACTAGGAACAACCCGAACAGCGCGCCGGCGGTCACCAGGTAGGCGGGTACGGCATGGATGTGTGCGAACAGGTCCCAGTCCAGGTCATTGCGCGGGGCATCGGCGTCCCCGGCATGCGGGCCGGCCCCGGTGACCACCACACCGAGGCAGACGGCCACGGCGGAGAAGAACGCGACGGCGGTCATCACCGGGCGCGCCGCGCCCGGCAGGGCGGGAAGCTGAACCGTTCTGGCCCTGCCCGTCCGGCCGTAGGCGCGGTTCACCAAGAGGGTCGCCAGGACCACGAGGGCCATGGAAACGAGGAAGTGCAGGCCCACCACCCAGGGGTTCAGCTGTGTCAGCACCGTGATGCCGCCGATGACCGCCTGGGCCGGGATGCTGGCGAGCAGGCCGAGCGCCAGGAGGAAGAGGTCGCGGCGTTCCTTGCGGAGGTTCCACAGGTAGACCAGCATCATCACCGCGACGGCGGCCAGTGCGAACGTCAGGAGCCGGTTGCCGAACTCGATGATTCCGTGCAACCCCATCTCCGGCGTGGTCGTCAGGGATGCGTCCGTGCAGCGCGGCCACGTGGGGCAGCCAAGGCCGGAGGCGGTCAGCCGGACGGCGCCACCAGTCACCACCAGGACGATCTGTCCGATCAGGGACAACACCGCCAGCCGCCTGACCGTCTTGTCGACGCTGACGGGTAGCCGGGAGGTAAACCCGGAGACGATCCGGGGGGTGCGTGACGCCGTGCTCACAGTTTTCTCAATTCCACTTGAACCAACGGGTTGCTGCGCCCCCGGCGATCGCCGTCCAGAGCAGCAGGACAAGTACGGCTGCGGCATTGACGCTGCCGTACAGGAATGCATCCCTCAGCGCCTGGCCCAGCGCGCCGGAGGGGAGGAAATGGACCACGGCCTGGGCCAGCGCCGGGAGCCGTTCGGCCGGAATCACAATCCCGCCCAGCGCGCCGAGGAGGATCCAGAGCAGGTTCGTGATGGCCAGGGTCGCCTCCGGCCGGACGGTCCCGGCGACCAGCAGCCCCAGAGCCGTGAAGGAAGCGGCGCCGAGGACCAGTATGGCCATGCCGGGCAGCCAGCCGGCGGGGTTGGGCTGCCACCCCAGTAACAAGGCCACGGCCGTCACGATGAGCACCTGCAGAAACAGCACGGCGAGGACGGCCAGGACCTTCCCCGCAATCAGCCCGGTACGGCCCAGGGGAGTGGTGGAGAGGAAGCGCAGGACGCCATAGCGGCGGTCGAAGCCCGTGGAGATGCCCTGCCCCGTGAAGGCGGTGGACATGGCGCACAGGGCCAGGATGCCGGGGACGGCGACGTTGATGCGGCTGAAACCGAGTCCGTCCAGCAGTGGCGTCACGGTCAGGCCGACCATGGCCAGCAGCGGCAGCACCACCGCGAGGATCAGCTGCTCGCCGTTCCTGAGCATGGTGAGGGTCTCGTACTGTCCCTGCAGCAGGATGCGGCGCAGCAGTGGAGCCGGTGCGCCGCCAGGTGCTGTTCGGGGTGCGCTGCCAGGAAGCGGGTCGCCGTGGGGTGCGCTGCCGTGGGGTGTGCTGTCCAGGGG
>JBKPJW010000486.1:0-3169 GCA_046730875.1 Actinomycetota bacterium
CTACTACTTTCTGGGCAACGTCCACCGTCACTTTGGCCATAATCTGGTCGAGGGCGTGTCACGGACGTGGGCACTGGACTTGATCAGCGATGTCCTTCGGCCGGAAATGAACTTCCTCGTATTCGAACCCGACCTCGCGCAGCACAGCATCGCGCTGCTGGAATTGGCAGGTATCCCCAAGGAGCGGATTACGCACGCCTCTGCCCATGATGTTGTTGAGCATCTCGTCGTCCCCGACATGGCCATGCGCACCCATCGGTGGATTACACGGCTGCAGGAGAAGGTGTGGCAGAGCATGGCCGCAAATTCACGGCCAGGCGCGCCACATCGAAGGATCTATCTGTCGAGATCCGCCCACCGACAGCGGCCTTTGGCCAATGAGGCAGACGTCGAGGCTTATTTCCAGGCTGCCGGCTACGAGATCGTCCAGCCCGAAAAGCTGCCGGTGATCGAGCAGGTGAGGCTGGCCGCTGAATCGATATCACTCGCCGGATGCGTCGGAAGCCAGATGTACCTGGCCGCCTTCCAGCAGGCGGGAGCGCACAACCTGATAGCGGGGCCGCGGAACTTCTACCTGAAGGACGACGCCCTCATCCATCAGACGACAGGAGCCAAACTCGAGGTTGTCCTGGGCTCACCAATCGACCTGGCGGCAAACAAATTCGACAGGGTATGGAGCGTCTCGATGGCGGAGATCGAAAAGGCCATGTCTGCTCTCAGCAAGACGCTCGGAACCCCGTAGGTGGGTTGACTTACGTCACTCAACACACTGCAGAACCGCGGATGGCGGACCAGTCGTTATATACTCGACCCGTTTGGTTGCGCTGTTTGCGCCCAAAGCAATGAAATCAACTGCAGCTACTGGGGGACTAGTGACATTACGACTAACCGTGATCGGTACGGGATACCTCGGCGCGACCCATGCGGCATGCATGGCGGAACTGGGCTTCGAGGTCCTGGGCGTCGACGTCGACAAAGAGAAGATCGACAGCCTCAGCCGAGGCGAACTTCCCATCCACGAACCTGGCCTGCCCGAACTGCTGCGTAAGCACACAGAGTCCGGCCGCCTGCGCTTCACCACCTCGTTCGAAGAAGCCGGCGCCTTCGGTGACGTCCACTTCATCGCCGTCGGCACCCCGCAGCGGGCCGGCGAGCACGCCGCTGACATGACTTATGTTGACGCATCCGTCACGGCGATCGCCCGCGCCGCCACGAAGGACTCCCTGATCGTCGGAAAGTCCACCGTTCCGGTCGGCTCCGCACGTCGCCTCAAGGGCCTCGTCGCCGAGGAATCGCGCGACGGCGTGACGGTCAACTTCGCCTGGAACCCCGAGTTCCTCCGTGAGGGCTTCGCGGTGGAGGACACGCTGCGCCCGGACCGCCTGGTCATCGGCTCCGACTCCGCCGCTGCGGAGGCTACCCTGCGTGAGGTCTACGCCGACGCCATCGGCCGCGAAACTCCCTTCATCTCCACGGACTTCGAGACGGCGGAACTGGTCAAGGTCGCCGCCAACGCGTTCCTCGCCACCAAGATCTCCTTCATCAACGCGTTCTCCGAGGTCACCGAGACCGTGGGCGGCAACATCCGGACCCTGGCCGACGCGATCGGTCTCGACGCCCGCATCGGCCGTCGCTTCCTTAACGCCGGCATCGGCTTCGGCGGCGGCTGCCTGCCCAAGGACATCCGGGCGCTGCAGGCGCGCGTCTCAGAACTTGGCCTGGACAGCACCATGCGTTTCCTGAACGAGGTCGACGAAGTCAACCTCCGCCGTCGTGACCGTGCGGTCCACGTCGCCGAGACGCTGCTGGGCACCCTGGAAGGCAAGCGCGTCGCCGTCCTCGGCGTCGCGTTCAAGCCCAACAGCGACGACGTCCGCGACTCTCCGGCACTCGACGTGGCGGCGCGGCTCTTCAACAGCGGTGCAGACGTCAGCGTCTACGACCCCGCTGCCAACACCAATGCAGCCAGGCGTTACCCCCGGCTGGACTATGTCGACTCCCTGGCGACGGCCGTGGCCGACGCTGACCTGGTCATGCTGCTGACGGAATGGTCCGAATTCGTGAACGTCGATCCCACGGAACTGGCCTCGGCGGTCTCGCACAAGCGCATGTTTGACGGACGCAACGTGCTGGACCACGAGAAGTGGAATGCCGCAGGCTGGGATATCGTCTCCCTCGGCCACAAGAGCGAACTGCTGGACGCTGCTGTTGCCTCAAACTGATCCTGATACCTCAAGGTAAGGGCTGAAGCTCACTAGTGAAGCTGTAGCCACCCAGGCAAAGACTCAGCCCGGTCGAATGAATCCAACTTCATTCGACCGGGCTGAGTCGTTTCCTGCTGCCAGGCGACGGAAAGTGTCTTCACCCCTTCGGAGGCTCTCGGCGCCTCACAGGGACGCGTAAAGCCTGCCGGTGCTGGTGAGGGAGCCGTTGGTGTGGAAGATGGCTGAGCAGCCCATCTTTGGATCCCCGGCCGGCCGGGTCTTCCAGGCAAAACGCTCGACGAATGGCATCGCGCGCATGCCGGCCACGGTGGCACGCATGAAGTCCTCAGTCTGGGCGCGGGAGTAAACGCTGGGCCTGGTCGCAGTGGCGTTCCAGTCAGCCACCGCGTACTCGGTCACCCAGATCGGCTTGCCATACCGCTCATGCAGTTCGGTGACCTTGCGGAGGAACTCGTCCGCCTTGGGCCAGGCGTAGCGGTGCATGGTCATGAAATCGACCCGTAGTCCCTTTGCCTTGGCCTTGGCCATGAAGTCCATGAGCCACGGGCTGGCAGGCCCCGTGGTAGCCGGCGACCCGAGGCGAAGCCGGGTGGCCTCCAGCTTGGGCCAGAGCTGGATGGCCCTGTCGACAGACATATTGGCTTGGAGTTCGTGATCGGGCTCGTTAAAGCCGAGCAGGTGCTTTGTCCTTGTCTCGGCCAGCTGGCGGGTGACCCAGCCGAGGGCGTCCTGCTCGAGCAGGGTCCTGGCGCTCTTGACCATGGGGACAAAGGCCGGGGTGGTGGTGACGTTGGGGTGCGAGCCCCACGTGTAGTGCCAGTCCAGCTTGAGGCTTCTGATCTGCTGGAGCGCCAGGGCGTCCTTGCCGCCATGCCCGAAACCCTTAAGAGTGTTGGCGGGAGTGGTGACGGATGGAACCGTCGGGATTGCGGCCAGGGCAGTGG
>JBKPJW010000487.1:0-1721 GCA_046730875.1 Actinomycetota bacterium
GGCCTGAGGCCCGCTGGAATTGCCTCCGGTTACGTCCGGACAGGTGATGATTCCGTGGAGTCCGAGAGTTGTGCGACAGACTGTTGCCGTGAGCAACTCTTCCCGCAACAGCCTCGCCGTCGCCGGCCTCAGCCTTGGCACGTCGCTGAACCCGCTGAATTCGTCGATGATCGCCGTCGCCCTGGTGGTGCTGCGCGAGGATTTCGGGCTCGACGTCGCCACGGTCACTTGGGTGATCACCGCGTTCTACCTCACCTCCGCGGCGGGCCAGCCGCTCATGGGGCGGCTCGCGGACCGGTTCGGCCCGCGGCGGCTGTTCCTGCTGGGGATGGCGCTCGTGGCCGTGACCTGTGCACTGGCTCCCTTTGCGCCGAACTTCGCGCTGCTCTGCGTGGCGCGGGCCTTCATGGCTCTCGGCACCGCCACCGCCTACCCGAGCGCCGTGGTCATGGTCGCGGCGCTGGCGCGGGAGGCGAATGTGAAATCCACGCGGCCGCTGGGCCGGATCCAGATGGCGAACACGTCGGCGGCGGCCGTCGGGCCCGTAGTGGGCGGCCTGCTGGTGAGCCTGGTGGGGTGGCAGGCGCTGTTCCTGATCAACGTCCCGCTCTCGCTGGCGGCCATCTTCGTGGTCCGGCAGTTTGCCCCGGCGGACGGGGAGAGGGAGCGCGGCCGGGTTTCGGAGCTGCTGCGGGACTCGGACCTGCCGGGCATCGGGGCCTTCATCGGCGCCCTGGTCCTGGTGATGATGGCGCTGTTGAATGTGCTGCCGGACGTGCGGTGGTGGCTGCTTGGGGGAGGGCTGGTCCTCGCGGCGCTGTTCGCGTGGCGGGAGCTGCGGTTCAGCCCGCCCTTCCTGGACCTGCGGCTGCTGGGACGCAACCGGCCGCTGCTGCTGGTCTATCTGGGCTTCGCGCTGTTCAACGGCGTCTACTACTTCGCGTTCTTCGGCCTGCCGCAGCTGCTGCAGACAGCCGGCGGTTACGATCCCGGCGTCGTGGGCCTGCTGATGCTGCCGCTCGCCGCGGTCTCCGTGGTCGGTACGCCGTTTGCGGTCCGCGCGATCGACAGGTTCGGCGTCCGGCGGGTGCTGATCGCCGGCGTCGTGCTGCTCATGGCGGCATCGGCAGCGATGTGGCTGCTGACGGCGTCCCTCGCCGCGCCGCTGGTGCTCGCGCTGACTGCCCTGCTGGGTGTGCCGTACTGCGTGGTCGCCATTTCCTCAAGCCAGGGCATGTACGTTTCCACCCGGCCGGAGGAGCGCGGGGTGGCCGCCGGAATCTTCCAGACCTGCCGCTACCTGGGTGCGATTACCGCCACCGTGCTGATCGGCATCTTCTACGGCAGCGGCGTCACCCAGGCGAACTGGGGCCTGATGGTGTTTGTGATGCTGGGCCTGGGTGCGGTGGTGTTCATGGTGTCGCTGGCGTGGCGGGAGCGGCGGTAGGGGTTGGGTTACGGGCCGCCGGCGCGGACTCGGCCTGCCCGCCGGAGGGGCTCTCGGAGTCCAAGAGATACTCTCGCAGCATGTTGGACCGGGACGGGTCCTTGAGCTTCTCCATCGCCGCGACCTCGATCCGGCGGATGCGCTCGCGGGTCATGCCGTAAGTTTTCGCGACGGCGTCCAAGGTTTCCGCTTCGCCGCCCGTCATGCCGAAGCGCATCGCAATGACGCTGGCTTCCCGGCCCTCGAGCGTGGCGAGTGCGGCACGTACCTGCGC
>JBKPJW010000488.1:0-3465 GCA_046730875.1 Actinomycetota bacterium
CCCGTGGTTCTTGGCCAGGTAATACGCCGTCGCCAGCCCATGACCGCCCCCGCCCACAATCACCGCGTCATAGGAAGACTTCGGATCCGGATTGTGCCAAAGGAACTCCGGGTGCTCCGGAAGATGCTCGGTGGTCATTGTGCTGCTCCGATCAGTTCTGCCTCAAGCCCGGTTGCCGCTGTCTCGACGTCAAGGTGCGGGTAGAGGGGGAATTGTGCCGCCAGGTCGCTGACGCGTTCGCGCAGTTCAGCGGCGGTTTGGTCGCTGAGTTCGTTCCCTGGCGCCGCCGAGATGAGGGCGGAGGCAATGATGTCAGCCACTTCGGTGAATTCCGCCGCACCGAAGCCGCGGGTGGCCAGGGCCGGGGTACCAATTCGAAGACCGGAGGAAACCATCGGCGGACGCGGGTCGAACGGAACGGCGTTGCGGTTGACCGTGATGCCGATCCGGTGCAGCCGGTCCTCGGCCTGCTGACCGTCCAGTTCCGAGTTCCGCAGGTCCACCAGGACCAGGTGCACATCGGTGCCGCCGGTGACCACGGAGATTCCGGCCGCCGCGACGTCGTCCTTCAGGAGCCGGGACGCGAGAATCCGGGCGCCTTCGAGCGTGCGGTCCTGGCGTTCCTTGAATTCGGGGGACGCCGCGATCTTGAAGGCCACGGCCTTGGCCGCGATCACGTGTTCCAGCGGACCGCCCTGCTGGCCGGGGAATACGGCGCTGTTGATCTTGCGGGCGTACTCCTCCTTGCTGAGGATCACTCCGCCGCGCGGGCCGCCGAGGGTCTTGTGTGTTGTGGTGGTGACGACGTCGGCGTACGGGACCGGGTTAGGGTGCAGGCCCGCGGCCACGAGGCCGGCGAAGTGGGCCATGTCCACCATCAGGTAGGCGCCGACGAGGTCGGCGATGCGCCGGAACTCGGCGAAGTCCAGCTGCCGGGAGTATGCGGACCAGCCGGCCACGATCAGCTTGGGCCGGTGCTCGAGGGCCAGGGCCTCAACCTCGGCCATGTCCACCAGGTGGTTGTGCTCGCTCACGTGGTACGGGACCACGTTGTAGAGCTTGCCGGAGAAATTGATGCGCATCCCGTGGGTGAGGTGTCCGCCGTGCGCCAGCGAGAGGCCCATGATCGTGTCGCCCGGTTCCAGCAGGGCAAACATCGCGGCGGCGTTGGCCTGGGCGCCCGAATGGGGCTGCACGTTGGCCGCCTCCGCGCCGAACAGGGCCTTCACCCGGTCAATGGCGAGCTGTTCGATCACATCGACGTGCTCGCAGCCGCCATAGTAGCGCTTGCCCGGGTAGCCCTCAGCGTACTTGTTGGTCAGCACAGAACCCTGCGCCTCCATGACCGAGGAGGGGGCGAAGTTCTCGGACGCAATCATCTCAAGGGTGGACTGCTGACGCTTCAATTCCCTTGCCACGGCCTGCTCGACCTCGGGATCTACTACGGAAAGTCGCTCGTTCAACTGCTCAACCACGGTTACTCCCTTTGAAATACCATTGTTGCTATGACTAATATATCAATGTGAGGTCAATGGTATGATTGGAATCACACCGGAGTCAAGAGCCGGAAGCCAAGTGGAACGGGGCTTCCGTTTGGAAACAGAAACGGAGCCGAGCTTGAATGCACTAACCGTCCTGCCGCAAGCTGAGAACGAGGCCCTCTCCCAGGCCGAGGCTGCGTACCGGCAGTTGCGCGACAAGCTGATCATGCTCGAAATTCGCCCGGGGGAACCCATCAACGACGGGCAGTTGGCCGCCGAGCTCGGCTTCGGCCGCACTCCCGTGCGCGAGGCAATCAAGCGGCTGGAGGTGGACCACCTGGTGGTGTCCTATCCGCGCCGAGGTACCTTTGCCACCACTGTGGACTTCACGGAACTGGCCGACGTCTCGGAAATCCGGGAACTGCTGGAACCGCTGGCGGCACGCCGAGCGGCAACAAGGGCCAACGCCGCCACGCGCCGCGAATTACTGGACGTCGCCAAGGCCATAGCGGAACTGGAAGACCCGACTCCTGCAGAGGCCCGGGAGCTGATGCGCTATGACCTGACAGTGCACCGCCTGATCTACCATGCCGCTGCCAACCCGCACCTGGAGGACACGCTGATCCGCTACGACAACCTGGCCACGCGGATCTGGTGCCTGGTTCTGGACAAGGTCCCCTCGGTCAGCGGCCACATCACCGAGCACGTCGAGCTGCTCGAGGCAGTGGCCGAGGGCGACGCGGACAGGGCTGGCGAGCTCGCCCTGCACCACGTCACGAGCTTCGAAGCGACCATCCGGAAGGTCCTCTAGGCAGCCCCCTCCCTTGGTTACCGCCGCGCGCTCCGGGTGCGCAGTGCGCTCGGGACGAGCCGTTGATATGGGTTGCCTGGCCGGGGGAGGTGTGCCAGCCTCGAAGTGATCCCGTCGCCGGGCCGACGACGGGCGACAGCGAAGGAGCACGGCATGGGACTCATCCATATCGACCTTTTCACCACACTCGACGGCGTCGCGCAGGCGCCCGGCGGGCCCGAGGAGGACGCTGACGGCAATTTCGCGTTTGGCGGCTGGCAGGCGCCCCTCTTCGACGAGGTCGTCGGCCAGCAGGTCGACGCCGGCATGGCGGGGATGGACGCGCTGCTGCTGGGGCGCCGGACCTACGACATTTTCGCCGGATACTGGCCGCACGCGGACGGGGACATTGCCCGGCTGTTCAACCGCATCCCCAAATACGTGGCCTCGCGCCGGACGCCGGCCCTCGAGTGGGCCGACTCCACACTGCTCGGTCCTGATGTCATCGCCGCAGTGCACGAACTGCGCGACCGGCACGCGAACATCCACGTCATCGGCAGCCTCGACTTCGTGCAGACCCTGTTCGGCGAGCGGCTCTTCGACCGGCTCACGCTCTGGGTGTATCCGATCCTCCTCGGCGGCGGAAAGAAGGTCTTCGCCGACGGGGTGGTTCCGACGAACCTCACCCTCATCGAGCCGGTTGTCGCATCACCTAACGGCGCGGTGATGCAACGCTACGCACTCGCCGAGGGCACGCCTGGCGTCGGCGATATGTCGGCCGTCGATCAGGAGGGTTAGGGCGTTCCCGGGCGGCCAGCGACCGCCACTGCTTGAGGGTGTGGTAGCTGCGTTCGACGACGTTGCGCCCGCTTGTAGGAAATAGAATCGGCAAAGAGCCGAGAGGACTCCGCGACATGGCGATCGAAATTCGTCCGGCGACGCAGTTCGAAGACGTACAGACGATGGTTGGGCCCAAACGTCCCGATGCCACGGTCTGCTGGTGCCTGAGCTACCGCATCCCGTCAAAACAAAACGTGGAATTGCGCGGTCCCGAACGCGGGAAGCTCATGAAGGAACTCATCGGACAGGATCCGCCGCCGGGAGTGCTGGCGTACGACGGAGACGAGGTGGTGGGCTGGGCGGCTGTCCACCCGCGCGCCGACACGAATTTTGCCCGCAACCGCAAGATCCCGC
>JBKPJW010000489.1:0-4363 GCA_046730875.1 Actinomycetota bacterium
GGATCCGGTTCCTGAAGAGATAGTAATAGCGCCAGTCGGCGGCCGTCCTGACCTTCAGCGGCCGGCCCGCAACAGACACGTCCCGGCCAAAGACGTTCGCTAAGGCCGGGCTGCCCAGGGCGTGGTTTAGTGCGGCGTTGGGGGCCAGCACGGTGCGCAGTCCCACCGCCTCGCACCGGAGATAGAACTCGCTGTCCACGCCGTCAATGAAAAGCGTGCCCTGGAAGAGGCCCAGCCGTTCAAGCACCGGAACCGGAACCAGCAGTCCGGACTGGATAGGCTCCCCGCCGAGCTGGATGCCGTTCAGGACCGGGCCGCGGCGCACCGGCAGGCCCCGGACCGAGGCCGGGGCGACCATGCCGACGGGGACACCGGCTTGCCCGGCAGCGGCCGCTGAGGCGAGGAGCGCATCGACGTAACCGGGGTCCAGCAGTGAGTCCTGGTCCATGGTCAGGATGAAGTCGGGCTTCGTGTCCGCCGCCAGGGCCGCGGTGATACCCGCGTTGAGCGCGGCGGCGATTCCGGAGTTCTCCGTCAGCCGCTCTACTTGGCAGCCCATCGCCCCCAATGCGGCCAGTATGCGTGCGGGGTCCCGGGGGCTCCCGTCGTCGACCACCACCACGGAGTCAACCTGGCCGAGCAGCGCGGCGGCGTTCGCCAGCACACCGTCGTCGGGATTGAACAGCGAAACGACGGCGGCAGTCTTAGGCACAGCGCGTCCGTCCGGGTCAGGCGGGCTGGACGTCGGGCTGGGCGTCGATCCAGTTGGCGAGGCGGTCGATACCCTGGGCGAGGTTGTACTGCGGGGTCCACCCGAGCACGTCTTTGGCCGCCGAAATGTCCGCCCACGCGTGCCGGACGTCGCCCTGCCGGTACTGTCCGGTGACGTGCGGCTGGGGGGCGTTGTAGTGCTTGGCGATGAGCTCCGCCGCGGTGCCGATGGTCTGGAATTCACCGGATCCGATGTCCATGGGCTCGCCCTGGACCGTGGGGGAGACGGCGCCGGCGACAATTGCCGAGGCGACGTCGTCGATCAGGATGAAGTCGCGGCGCACTTCGCCGTCCTCATACAGTGGAATGGACTTGCCGCCCATAGCCATGCGGCAGAACAGGCTCATGATGCCGGTGTACGGGTTGATCAGTGACTGGCCCGGACCGTACACGTTCTGCAGCCGCAGGATGACGGTTTCAACGCCGTAGGACTTGGCCCAGGCCTGCAGGACGTGCTCCTGGGCCAGCTTCGTGGCCCCGTAGACGCTCACAGGGGCGGGGAACGTCACGGAGGCCTTCATCGGCAGCGGTGTGGCGCCGGGGAAGTCCCACTGGGCCTGGTCCAGGGTGGCGCTGGTGCGCTGGCCCGGGTAGAACGGCTTGCCGTCGGAGTTGCTCCAGGCGCCCTCGCCGTAGACGGCGCGGCTGGAGGACAGGACGATCCGGCGCGGAAGCTTGCCGTGGCGGTTGAGCCCGTCCAGCAGCTGGGAGGTGCCCACCACGTTGACGTGCGTGTGCCGGGTCGATTCTTCCAGCGACTGGCCCGTTCCGGTTTCCGCGGCCAGGTGGATGACGACATCGGGGGAGTGCTGCGCCAGGACCGTGTCCCAGGTCTGGGCCTCGGCGACGTCGGCCACGATCAGTTCCGCCCGCGCGTCGAGCTCTGCCGGACGTTCGCCCGTGGCGTGAATCTGCGGGTGGAGGCTGTCCACCACTACTACCCGGTCGAAGGCCTCGGCGAGCGATGCGGAAATCGCGCAGCCGATGAAACCGGCCCCGCCGGTGACAAGGACAGTTCCGCCGGGGCGTGCGGGGCTTTCAGAAGAAGTCACGGGAGACCTTTCGTTGCGGGGCGTTTACTTGCCGAAAGAATGGCGCACGAGTGCGCTGACGGCTGTGGAATTGCGGTCCAGGACGGCCTGCGGAAGCAGGGAGAGCGCATGCGCCCGGGACGTGAGCCTCAGCCTGGCCGCGCGCTTCGCCCGGCGCCAGCCGAGCGCGTGGGCCTGCGCCGCGGAGACGGCGAAGTACTCGCGTTCGCCCGCGAACCTGGAGCCGTCAACGAGCTTGGTTGAGGAGGCGCTGTTGGAGTGGCGGCGGTACTGGAAGCACACGGTGGGCTCGATCAGCAGCTGGTCGCCCTTGTAGATCATGTCCATGATGAGGGCGAGGTCCTGGATGATCGGGAACCCGTCGCGGAAATCCACTTCGCGGATCTTGTCGGTCCGGAAGGCCAGGGACGGCCAGTACAGCCAGTCCCCGTGCATGAGGTTGCTGGCGATGGCCTCGCCGGCGATGAGCTGCTTGCCCCGGCCCCGGGGCCGGACGATCTTCTGCTTGACGGAGTCCGCGAGCGTGGCCACTACCTGGCTTTGCTCGTCGATGACCTGGACCCCCGGCTGGATGATCGCGGCATCGGGGAACAGCCGGTGGGCGGCCAGGATCACGTCAACATAATTCGGCAGCAGGACATCGTCGCAGCCCAGGATGACCATGACCTCCTGGCTGGCCATTTCGACGCAGGTGCGGTAGTTCTCCGTAATGCCAGCGTTGACGTCCTTGCGGATGTAGCGGACGCGCGGGTCCTGGATCCCTGCCATGTACTCGGCAATTTCCGTGCCGGGGTAGGCGTCATCAACCACGGTCAGGAGCCAGTCGTCGTTGTCCTGGGCCAGGACGCTGCGGACCGTTTCCAACATGTAGCCGGGGTCGCCCCAGTAGGGAATGAATATGTCGAGGGGCATCTTAGGATTCCGAGCTTTCGGCGGGACGGTCGGCGGTATGCGCACCGGCGGGCGCCGCCGGTGCGGCACCCCCATTAAGGGGATTCGCGAGGGGGGTGGCGAGGGGATTCACGACGGGAGTCGAAAGGGACGCCGGCCGGGCCGGGTCCAGCCCGGACAGCTGGCGGCGCTGCTCGAGGGACTCGAGCTGTGTCCGCAGGATGGCCACCTCCTCGGCCAGGGTCCTGGTCTCGTCCTCCACGACGGAAATTTCCCACGAGAGGTGCAGGCAGACGCCCAGCAGCATGAGGATGCTCATGGCGAAGAGGAGGTTGGAAGGGATCTGGACGCCGACGTATTCCGCGACGATGTTCAGGAGCCGGGGGAAGGCAGCGAGTACGAGGGTGGCGACGCCGACGATCAGCCACAGGACGGCGTACTTCTCCCGGAGCTTTTTGCGCCGGAGCATCTCGATGACCAGGGCAACGATGGCAAGCGCCAGCAGGAAGGCGGCGATATTTCCCATCCTTACGCCCCTGCTGGTTCAGCGGCCCGGACGGCCAGTCGAGTGGGTTTCCGGGTAAGGGCGAAGAGCAGGGCGAACACGGACCTTCCGAGGTAGATGGCGGCCTTGAGCGGGTTGTGGCTTGGCTTGCCGCCCTGGCGTGCCCGCATCTCCACGGGCACCTGCGTGACTGTGCAGCCTGAGCGGATGGCCACGACGAGTGAATCAATCGTGTCGCCCAGGTACTCGGCGGGGTAATGGTCTAGATACTGGGCCACGGCGCGCTCGTTGGCGGCCCGGAAGCCGCTGGTGACGTCCGTCAGGCGTGTTTTGGCGAGGCCGGAAATGACTTTCGCCAGAAGCTGCATGGCCCACTTCCGGGGACCGGTGACCTTGTATTCGCCGCGGTCCGCGAAGCGGGCGCCGATCGAGATGTCCGCGTGCTCAAGGCCCGCGAGGACTTCGTCGATGTTCCGGGGGTCGTGCTGGCCGTCTGAATCGACCTGGATTACCTGGACATAGCCGAGGCGCTGGGCGTACTTGAAGCCGGCCCGCATGGCGCCCCCGACGCCGAGGTTGAAGGGCAGGTTCAGGACGGTCGCGCCGGCCGCTGCTGCCGCGTCCGCCGTAGAATCCGTGGAGCCGTCGTTGACGACCAGCACGTCGTAGCGGGCATTCGTGTGGAGGACTTCCCGCACAGTGCTGCCGACAACGTCGCCTTCATTCCAGGCAGGCATGATCACCAAGACGCGCGGGGAGGGTAGGGCTTCCATATCGTCCAAACTATATCAATTGCGAACAGGTTCCTTGCTGGCGGCAGCCGGGACGGCCGCGGGCGCCGCGCGCGTTAGCGCAGGCGCCGCTCCAGCTCCGACGGGATGCGCCCCGTCGAGCCCTTGAAGGCGTCCGCGAATCCAGCGGCGGCGGCTCGCAGGAGCCGGCTGCGGCCGGGGCTGAAGGTAAAGCGCAGGACATGCGCCTTCAGTTCCTCCACGAGGCGCCGCAGCACCCAGCCCGGATATTTGCGCGCGTAGCGCAGGGTCAGCAGCGTCCCGTTCCGGCAGATGTAATAGACCCGGCTTGGGGAATGGTAATTGTAGGAGATCTCCCGGCCCAGGACCCGCAACGGCCGGCCGAAGAGCCG
>JBKPJW010000490.1:0-11927 GCA_046730875.1 Actinomycetota bacterium
GGGTCAGGGTGGACTCCACCGTGATGCCGGCGTCGGAGTCGCTGTGGACGATGACCGCGGAGTTGCCCTCAACGTGTGCTGCCACGGCGCGAAGGCGGGGAGAGAAGTCCAGGCCGGAGCCGCCGTCGGCGAGGCGGTGGCCGCGGAGGGCGGGGCGGCCCCGCCAGCTTGCGGATGCCTGCGGCAGGAGGCCGGCGGGCACGGTGGCGTCAATGGCCGAGTGGGGGATCGGTTCGCCGAGGATGGCGAGGTCCGGCAGGGTGTCGCCAAGGTCCGCGCCCCAATGGATGACCTCGGCCTCCCCGTTGTCGAAGCTAATCACCAGGCTGGTTCCGGCGGAACGGAGGTGCAGGGGGTCCATAGGGGTCTCTTTCAGTAGTCAGGGTGTGCGTACGGTGACGCGGGAGCGGTGTTTGGCCGCGGAGAAGGGGCCGGGGAGAAGGGGGCCGGGGGGTAGTCCGGGTGCCGCCGTCGCGAGGAGGCAGCGGCGGCACCCGGACCGGGTGGCTGCGGGCACATTCGCAGCCACGACTTTGGGGAGCGGGCGCTACTTGAAGAGGCTGTTGACCTGGTCGTTGGCCTGGGTCAGGGAGCTGGCGGGCGCCTTGCCGGAAACTACGGCGTCCATGGCCGGCTCCATGATGCCTTTGACCTTGGCGGTGTTGTCAGTGATCGGGTAAAGGAACGTGGTCTTGTCCTTGATGTGCTGGGTGAAGGCCGTGACATCCACGTTCTTGGCCTTGAAAGCTTCCGCAGCCTTGTCCGAGGAGCTCTTGAGCGCCGGGAAGACAACCGCCTTGGATGCAACAACGTCCTGGCACGCAGCCGAGGCGAGGTATTCGACCCACTTGAGCGAAGCGGCAGGGTTCTTGGTGCCGGCCCAGATGGAGTCGGCGAGTCCGTTGAACATGCTGGCGCGCTTGCCTTCCGGTCCTGTGGGGGTGGGGGCGATGCCCACCTTGACGTTCTTGTAGCCGGTGTACTGGCCGATCATCCACGACCCGTGGGCGTTGATTGCGGACTTGCCTGCCGCGAACGTATCGGCCATGCTCGCGCCGACGGTGGTCTCCAGCTTGGGCATGTAGCCCTTTTTGACCAGCCCGGCGAACCATTCGACGGAGGACTGGAATTTGGGGTCGTCGTAGTTGTAGTGCGTGCCCCAGGGGTTCTTGTCCGTGTGGGACCAGCCGGTGGTGTTAGTGAAGTAGCTCCACTCCGTTTGGCCTGAGGAGTCGCCGCCGCCGTTGAGCCCGAGCCCGTACACTGCGACGTTGTTCTTGTCGAAGCCGGCCTCGTCCCCGCGCTTGCCGTTCTTGTCAACGGTCAGGTGGGCGATGACCTTCTCGTAGGTGCCGCCGTCCTGCGGGTTCCAGGTGAGATTCTGCATCTGGTCCTCGGTGATGCCTGCGTCGGTGAGCATCGCCGTGTTGTAGAACAGCGCGATCGTGTCCCAGTCTTTGGGCAGGCCATAGCGCTTGCCGTCCTGGCCCACCCAGAGCTCGGCGAGGCCCTCGTTGTAGGCAGCCAGGTCCACGTTGTCCTTTTTTACAGCCTCATCAATGGGCAGCAGCTGCTTGTTCTCGGCGAGCTCCCCGTAGCGGCCGAGGTGGTTGGTGAAGACATCGGGAGCCGTGCCGCCGACAAAGCCGTTCGTGAGCGTGCTCCAGTAGTCGTCCCACCCGCGCTGGGTGATCTTGACCTTGGTGTCCGGGTTGGCCTTGGTGAAATCGTTAGCACACTGCTGGTAGGCCGGCAGCTGGTTGGCATCCCAGAGCCAGTAATTGATTTCGCCTTTGGCGTCGGCGGAGGTGTTTCCGCCGCCACAGGCGGAGAGGGACAGTGCGATCGTGGCGGCGGCGGCGATGACGCCGAGGGTGCGTTTCATGATGGACCTTTCGGGTGGGCTGGACGGTGCGTCGATAGGGGAAGAGGATTATTTGATGCCGGAGAAGCCGATGGAGTTCACGATCCGCTTGCCGAAGGCGGCGAAGAGGACCAGGACCGGCAGCGCCGAAATCAGGGTGGCGGCCATGAGGCCGGACCAGTCCGGTGCTCCCTGCGGGGACTGCGACTTGAAGACGCCGAGTCCCACCTGCAGGACGCGTACGTCGTCCTGGGAACCGACCAGCAGCGGCCAGAAGTATTCGTTCCACTGACCGATGAAGGTCAGCAGGGCCAGCGTGGCCAGGGGTGCGGCGGCATTGGGCAGCACGATCTGGAAGAAGATGCGCAGGTGTTTGGCGCCGTCCAGCATGGCCGCCTCTTCGACTTCGCGGGACATGTTCAGGAAGAACTGGCGGAGGAAGAAGATCGCGAACGGCGTCATAAAGACGTACGGCAGGACCATGCCAAGCATGGTGTTGAGCAGGTCCAGGTTCTTGATCAGCAGGAAGTTCGGCAGGGCCGTGAAGATCGGCGGGACCAGCATGGTGCCCAGGAACAGGCTGAACACGGCGTTGCGGCCCTTCCAGCGCAGGCGGGCAAACGCGTATGCGGCCATCGCGCTGAAGAACACGGCGCCGGCGGTGGTGATCGAGGAGAAGATGATCGAGTTGCGCAGGTACAGCCAGAAGTTGATAGCGGCCCCGGATCCGCCTTCCGCCACGGCCTCGGCCGGGCTTTGCAGGCCGAGTACGCGCTTGAAGGCACCAAGGGTGAAGTCCGCCGGCAGCAGGCTGCCCGGTTGGGAGGCCAGCGCCCCGTTGGTGGACAGTGCCGTGCGCAGGACCCAGAGGAACGGGAGGACGGAGACTGCGATGGCCAGGACCAGGAGGGCCCAGGCGACCGCGCGGCGGGGGTTGAACGGACGACGGCGGCGGGCCGGGGCCGGCAGCGGTGCGCGGCTGGTGGTGATGCTCATGCGGGACTCCTTAGTCCAGGTCCGACTCGTTGCCCTTGAGGAACTTCATCTGGATGAAGGCCACGAGCGCGAGGATGAGGAAAAGAATGACGGCGATGGCGGATCCGTACCCGAAGTCGGATTCCGTGAAGGCGCGCTGGTAGATGTAGTACTGGATGACGCGGGTGGCGTTGACCGGTCCGCCCTGGGTGGTGACGGCGACGGTGTCGAAGACCTGGAAGGAACCGATCACCGTCACGACGAGGACCAGGACCAGGACGGGACGCAGCAGCGGGATGGTGATCTTGCGGAAGGTCTGCGATGGTGAGGCGCCGTCCAGTTTGGCTACTTCATACACGTGTCCCGGAATGGCCTGCAGGCCGGCGAAGATCAGCAGTGCCGTGTAGCCCATGTGGCGCCAGGTGTTGATCACGGCCTGGGTGGGGATGGCCCACTCCTCGCTGCCGAAGAACGCGACGCGGGGCAGTCCCGCCCACTCGATGAGCTGGTTGATGACACCGACCTGGTAGTCGAGCATCCAGAACCAGAGCAGCGCCGCGATGACGCTGGACATCAGGTAGGGCAGGAGCAGGGCACCACGGATAAGCGTGGATTTCGCGACCTGGTGCATCAGGAGGGCGAGGCCCAGTGCCAGCGCCGTCTGTAGGGCGATGTTGATGAGGACGTACTGCCCGGTGACGGCCAGGGAGTTCCAGAAGAGCGGATCCTTGGCGATCGCTGCGTAGTTGTCGAAACCGACCCATTCGGGATCGCCGAGGATGTTGTATTCGGTGAAACTCAGGTACACGCCACGGATGGTGGGCACCACGTAGAAAAGAACGAACCCGATCATCGCGGGCAGGATGAACAACAGCGCAATCCTGAGGTCGCCCAGGCCGGACCGCCGGCGCCGGCTGATGGGATGCAGCGGCTGTTCGACCCCGGCCGGGGGGCTGTTTTTGGTAAGGGTGGTCATCGTCGACCCTTCCTGAGAGTGTGATCCGTCTAACAATCGACACCGAATCTACACGCGTAGATTTGCTATGGCAACCCTCTGGGCTCGCTTTCCAGAACATTTGAGACTTGTGAACCCTAGGCATTGACTCGTGTAGATTTTTGGTTGAAAATGAGGTTCTGTACTCGAAAGGACCTGAAGGGTGACGTTTTTCATCGGCGTAGTTATCCGCGTCGTCGGCGGCGCCCCCGCTCCAATGTGGCTAGCATGAAGTCCATGACCACTCCAGTAGTGCCCGCCCAGCGCAGCCAGGTGACCCGCAAGGACGTCGCCCGCTACGCGGGTGTCAGCACCGCCGTCGTAAGCTACGTGGTCAACGGCGGGCCCAAGAACGTTGCTCCGGCCACCGAGGCAAAGGTTCAGGAAGCCATCCGGCTGCTGGGCTACCGCCCCAACGCGGCGGCCCGGGCGCTCAAGCTGGGATCCAGCGAGACGATCGGCCTGGTCATTCCCGACAACAGCAACCCCTTCTTCTCGCTGCTGGCGCACGCCGTCGAGGACGCCGCTGCCGATCTCGGCTACGCCCTGGTGCTGACCAACTCCGCCGGCAACCTCGCCAAGGAGCGCCGGAACATCCGCAACCTGGCCGCCCGGCAGGTTGACGGCGTCGTGCTGTCCAGCGTTCTGATGGAACCGGACCTCGCGGACCTTGAATCGGCCGAAATCCCTGCAGTCCTCCTGAACCACAGCGCCGACGCGCCCGGGTTCAACAGTGTGGGGGTGGACCTGGCGGCAGGCGCAAAGTCAGCAGTTGAACACCTCATCAGTCACGGCCACACGAACATCGCCCTGGCCATGGGCACCAACACGGGGAACGACTTTGACGGCAGGGAGCAGGGCTGGCTGCAGGCTCTGGCGGAAGCCGGCCTGCCGGAGGGTCCCATCGTTCGAAGCCCCTTCACCCGGGACGGCGGCTACACGGCCGGGCGCCGCCTCGTTGCCGCAGCAAGCCGGCCTACTGCGATCTTTGCAAGTTCGGACATGCAGGCTGTCGGCATCCTGCGGGCCATCCACGAGGCGGGCCTGTCGATTCCTGACGACATCGCACTGGCCGCCTTCGACGGATCGGCGGAGGCGGAATATAGCTGGCCGCCGCTGACCACTGTCAAACAGCCGGTGCAGGCCATGGCGGAAGCTGCGGTCAGGGCTCTCATCCAGTCACCGCGCGGCCAGGAACCCAAGCATCTGATCTTCCCGACGGAACTGCTGGTCCGGCGCTCCTGCGGCTGCCAGGAAAACGACGCTGCAGTCTAGGACGGTCGGCACCATGGTGCTTGCGAGGTGTCCGTCGTCGTCATGTCGCAGGCGCAGCCAGCAACCAGGTCGACGCCGCCTTGCGGTAGCGGCTGATGCCTTTGTACCCGGCCATGTCCTCAGGAAGTTCCTCCAGCACCTGGCCGAGGCGTTCCCGCCAGGCGGGTACTCGGGCAATATCGGAGAGCGGCAGGAGGTGGGTCCGGACAAGGAACAGTACCGCGCCGGAGTGGGGAAGACGGATGAGGTGCTGGACTTCCACCCGCAGGTGGACCCTGTCCGGCAGGGCGGGATCTGCAGCCACCGCCGCGCGGTCCTGCGCCCACTGCGGGTAAGTTTCGGTGGACGTGTCCAGGCGCCGATCCACGGTCATGGTCCAGTTGGTTCTGCGGTATTTTTCCCCGGGCTGTAGGCGCATAAGGAACTGCTGGGCACGGGCGATGATCTGTTCTTGGTGCACCCGGGGGACGGGGCCGTGGACTTCGAGGAATTTCATGCCGACGTCGAAGCCGAAGGACCAATCGGCGGCGAACGTGACGAGTCCGGCGTCGAGCCAGAGCGCGTCCTCGCGGTGGTCAAGAAGTGCTATGTCGTCCTGGACCTGGCTGCCCAGAAACCGCAAGGGTTCCACGGGCAAGGAGCCGTCGTCGCCCATGGTGAACTCGAGCTCGAGGTTCTGCAGGGCGTTCCGCCAGCGGCAGGCATTTCCGTCCCGGTGGAAGGACATGGTGCCCGGGTGTTCCTCGGCCATGATCGGCAGCAGGGTGGCGATCGCGTCCCATACGGCGGGCCGCATGTGGGGGAGGACCTGCAAGCGTGTGGGGTCGCTTTTCAGCACCTCGTCGCGCTGCGCGAGCTCGTTAAGGTAGTGCTCATCGATGTCGATGAGGCGGCCGCCCCATGCGCCGGCGTCGGTCTCCACTGTCTTGAGGGCTGGTTCGACGTTGGTGCTGTAGCGGTAGCTGTCACCGGAAAATGGGAAGGGAAAGCGCGAAATCCGCTCCGGGAGGACAGCGGTGCTGTCGATGACGTCGGTACTCAAAGGTCCAACTCCAATTCCTGGTCCAGGCTGCGGGAAACGCAGCACAAAATGGTGGTGTTCGCGGCCTTTTCCTGCTCACTCAGATAAAGGTCCCGGTGCTGGGGCGTCCCGCGCAGGACCGGGAGGGAGCATTCACCACAGACGCCCTTGCGGCACATGTTGGGGACACTTTTTCCTGCGTTTTCGAGGGTCTCCAGCAGGGAGACGCCTGCCCGAACCTGCAGTGTGGTATCGCTGCGGGCCAGGTTCACCGTAAATGGCTCACCCTGGTCCAGTTCGACGGCGCCAAAAGGTTCTGAATGCAGCCGGCCCTCCGGCCATCCGAGGTCCCGGGCCTGCCCCAGGACGGTGTCCATGAAGGCCGCGGGTCCGCAAACGTAGAGATGTGTTCCCAGGCTCTGATGCGTGAGCCTTCGGGCCAGTTCCTGTTGGAAGCTGCCACGATCCGTGCATTCGGTCATGGCCCGTCCCAACAATTCCCTCGCTTCCTGCACATGTGCGCCCGCGCCTGGCCGGTACACGTAGATCAGTGTCCCCGCGATGCCCCGTTCGGCGGCGGCCCGTGCGTGCGAGAGCATCGGCGTGATTCCGATTCCGGCCGCGATCAGCAGGTGGTGCGTGGCTGTCGCCACGGGTGCAAAGGCGCTTCGGGGACGCGAAACGCGGACGCGGTCACCGACGGAGAGCCGGTGCATGGCGAGGGATCCGCCGGCGCCGTCCTCGACGCGCAGGACGGAGATGGAGTATTCGGAAGGGGTGTTGCCTGAACCGGTGAGCGAGTAGGCGTTGGCGCCGTCGCCGTACTGGACCACGAGGTGGCTCCCCGGCACATAGCCAGGCAGTGCCCCACCCGACGGGTCAGCAAAGCTGATGCTGGTGACCGAGGCAGTCTGCACACTGACATCCGTTACCTCAAACTGAAGGCCACCCTCCACCGCAGGGTGAGCCTTGGCTTGGACTGCCGTTGCGGTCATGCTGCCTCCTCAGCCTGGGCAGCGAATCCCAGGTAGCCGCCGATGCGTCGGGAGAAGTGGCCGGAGAACTCCAGCGTGGTGGCGCACCCTTGGCAGTCCACTTCCGAGCCGACTGCCTGCGTGGTCTGGTTCGCGGTGCGGCAGTGTGCGCAGAAGAGGACACGGGGCCCGGATTCGTCCGCCAACAGGGTCATCTCCTCCTCCAGCAGCCCGCCTGCTGCGGCTGCTGCGGCGGCCCCGTGGACGTCCGCCGGGGGACCGGCGAGTATGAGGCGGACCCCCACCCGTGCCCGTTCAAGCACGGCCATCAGGTGCGCGAGGTTTTCCGGGTCTGCTGCATCGAATCGGAGGTTGAGCGTGGGCCGCCCGCCGGGAGCATCCTGCGCGGGGGCAACCGTTGTTCCGAACGATGCGCGGATGACACCCCGGAATCCCGGCTCGTGGCATTGCCCCGCGGAATCCGTGGTGAGGGGACGCATGGGGCGTCCTACGGGGCGAACGAGCGGTGGCCGGTGTAGAAACCCAGTGCATAATCCGGGGTCTCGAACTTGACCGTTGTGCCCTTGGGGAAGAACAGCACGTCGCGTTCCTTGGCGTGCGTGACTTCACCCGTCGCCTGGTCGGTGAGGATGAACTCGCCCTGTACGACGACCTTCATTTCGTCGTAGGTGTACTCGTACACCAACGGATCCGAGGCCTGAGTTCGAAGAATCCGGCGCTGATGGCCGCACCGCCCGGGTTGGAGAGGGAGTCGCCGAGGGCGGCATCGCACCCGGGTTCGTTCATCGACGGCAATCCGATGAAGCCGCCTTCTACCTTATGGATGGCGCCGGCTTTGCTGAGTGTGCCCGTCAAGGTTTCCATGGTTTCTCCTCAAATAGTGTGGTGAAACCATGATTCATCACAGTGAACGATCCCGGGTTTCGAAGGGGTTAACTTCCCGTTCCAATCCCGGGTCCGGCGCGTCATCCAGAGTTAACACGGCGGGAGCCCCGAGGTAACCTCGCCCGACCTGAGGGTCACCACCGCAGTCCCGCGAACGCACGACGCGATGCCCACCGTTGATAAACACACTGCCAGTGTGCTTCCCTGAACGAACAGCACAGATCCAGAAGAGGTGTCACCGCGACATGAGGCTGACGACGACGACCAACGTCTCGGTGGACGGCGTGATGCAGGGCTTGGGTGGACCTGACGAAGATCGCAGGGGCGGCTTCGACCGCGGCGGATGGGCCATACCACTTCTCGATACCGAAACCGGGGACTATCTCGACCAAATCTACGGCGGTGCGGCCGCGTTCCTCTTCGGCCGACGGACATACGAGATCTTCGCCGCCTACTGGGGCGCGATGATCGATCCCGCCACGAGCCCGATCGCCGCCGCTCTGAACAGCCGGCCCAAGTACGTGGCATCGGCCAGTCTCACCAACCCGCAGTGGGCGGGCACCAGTGTTTTGACCGGCGACGTCGCCGCGGCCATCGGTGAGCTTACAGCGCAGCGCGACGGCGAACTGCTGGTGCCCGGCAGCGGTGCCCTCGTCCGATGGCTTTTCGCCAACGGCCTGGTCGACCAGCTCGACCTGCTCACCTATCCCGTGGTCGTCGGTCAGGGCAAGCGGCTGTTCCCCGATTCCGGCCCGGACATCGCGCTCGAGCTGGTCGCCTCGCGGACCACTTCCCGGGGCATCACCATCCAGACGTATCGGCCTCTTGGGCGTCCCGAGTATGCAACGTCCACGGCCGACCCGAACAGATGACCCGGCTGCACATCAACGCAACACCGCAGAGCGCCGAACAGCCGAATCCGTCCGCACACCGGGACGGTTTTGCTAATCCTTGCCTTCCAGCCCGGCTTGCTCCAGCATTTCTGTCAGCCAGGGCCGATGTCCACGGTGGAATGCTATGCCTTCGGGCAGCCCCTCCACGGAAGGTCCGGAAGCGGTGATGTTGATGGTGATCCGCCCTCCCGCCATGGGCGCGTTGGTGATGTGCAGGTCTCCGTATGACTCAGGGAGTGCCGGATCCATCCAGAACCCGCCGCGGGAAATATGGGCGTCATACCGCATCAGGCTCGTGACCAGCATGATCGGGGTGGTCGCTGCCCAGGCCTGCGGGGAGCACGCCGTGGGATACGGGACCGGCTCAGCGACCTGGTCGCGGCTGAAACCGCAGAAGAGTTCCGGGAGTCGGCCGTCGCTGTAATCCGCTGCCTCGAAAAGGGCCGTGGAGATCCGCTGGGCCTCCTGGACGAAGCCGTAGCGCATCAGCCCTGCCGCGATGACCGCGTTGTCATGCGGCCAGACCGAGCCGTTGTGGTAACTGGCAGGATTGTAGGCGCCCATGTCGCTTGCGAGTGTCCGCACCCCCCAGCCGTTAAACATCTCGGGGGACATAAGCCGTTCGGCCACCTGCGGCACCTTGTCCTCATCGATGATGCCGTGCCACAGGCATTGCCCCATGTTGGACGCACAGGCATCCACTTGTCGCTTCTTGCCGTCCAGTGCGACGGCGTAGTAGCCGCGGTCAGGCATCCAGAACTCTTCGTTGAACCTTTTCTTCAACTGTGCCGCTTCGGCAGTGAGGCTGGCCGCCAAAGCCGGATCCCCGGCGTCGTACGCCATCCACGCCCGGGACAGGAACGCGGAGTAGGCCAACGCCTGGACCTCGCAAAGCGCGATAGGGGGCTCGGCCACGCGGCCGTCCGCGAAATTAATCCCGTCCCAGGAGTCCTTCCAGCCCTGGTTGATCAGGCCCTGATCATTGAGGCGCTCATACTCGACGAACCCGTCACCGTCCTTGTCCCCGTACTCCCGCATCCAATCGAGAGCCCGGTCGGCGTGGGGCATCAGCGCGGCGATGGTGTCCTTGGCGAAACCCCAGCGGCTCACCGATGCCAGCGTCATCACGAACTGCGGGGTCGCGTCGACGCTGCCGTAGTAGACGGACTTGCCGCCCAGGGAGAGCCCGCTGGACACACCGAGCCTGACCTCGTGCAGGATCTTGCCCGGTTCCTCCTCGCTCATGGGATCCACCACCGTGCCCTGCCGGTCAGCCAGCGTCTGCAGCGTGCCGAGCGCCAGGGACGGGTCCACCGGGAGCGCCATTGTCGAAGCCCAGAGCGAGTCCCGGCCAAAAAGTGTCATGAACCATGGCGCTCCGGCGGCCACTACGATCCGCTCCGGGTGGGCCGGATCCTCTATACGAAGCGCGCCCAGGTCGTCATAGCTGCGCCGCAGGGTCCGCTCGATGGAACGGTTGCCCATGTGCAGCTGGGGAATTTTCGCTACCCATTCCTGGCGGCGGCGGTCACTGGGAGACGCTTCACCTTGAGCCGGACGAGGGAATGACGCGACCGGTCCGGTGCCGTCGGCGGTGGGCACCACGGTCACTTGGGTGCTCCAGTGTCCGCGCGGCGGGACCACCACCCGATAGGTCACGGCCTCCGAGGTGACCTCGGCGCCGCCGGCGTTAACGACGACACCCTTCCTGACGTCCTGCCAACCGGCCCTGATGGTCAGCGAGTCGCCGTCCGTGCGGCGGGTCTCGTCCCAGATCCGCTGCACGCGCGCCTCCTTCACCTCGAAGAGATCCGCGAAATCCGATCCGACGTCGAGCCTGACCACGCATTCGGCTTCATCCGAAGAAAAATTCCGGATGGTGATCTCCTCCAGGATCCCGGCACCGACTTCCCGCAGGCGCTCCACGATCATGGGGCTGTCAGCGTACCCGTCGGAGCGGGGAACGCGGCCAATAAACAGGGCCCGGTAGGGTTCCTTCGTCGAAGCTGTCAGCGGCTCCAGAGGCTGCCCATTGACTGCCAGGTTCCAGCGGGACAGGATGCGGGTGTCTTCATAGAAAACCCCGTGCGGATGTTCCGGGTGGATGTCTCCATTTGCCGAGGAAATGCAGAAGGATGAACCCTCCACCAAAGTGACCGTGCCGGTTCCTACAGGTCCAGCAGCCGTGTCAGCATTCCATCCAGCCATCCCCGCCTCCTTCAATGGCTCAAGACCGGGGCGGCGGTATCCGACTCCGGTCGAACCGTCGACCGGCCGCCTTGCTCCCTTCGATAGACGCTACGCCTGTACTCCCGTTGATAACAGGCACTGTGCCCGTAAGAAATTTGGCCGGCGGTAGCGTGATGTGGGGGAGGCCGGGGCGACAGGCCTTGAGACCCCTGACGGCCTGGTGGACCTGGCCATGGTGCTCTGCCTCACCTCTGGATGATTGTGGTGGCCGCGGTGTGTACCGTCGCGTGTGCCCCCGGCCTGGCGGCGATTTCCCTGACCGACTATGAGCGGGCCTTGATCTCCTCCCGGACTGCGGATGAGGGAGGCTCTCATCCCACCAGTCGCTCAGAAGCTCAACTTCGACGTAGCCTAATCCGGCATTGCCAATCAGGCTTCGCAGGGCCGGAAAACCCAAACTTGCGCGTGCCGTAGCCAGATCGTCGTGGCGAGCCCAAAGCCTGACCATCCCGTGGAGGCGATGGATTCGAGGCGGTCAGGAACAGGCACAGCACAATCCTTGACTTGTTGCTAGCGCAGGAAATAAGTTGTTGTGTGACCAACGGTGATCCGGATCATATGTGCGAAGGACTGCCCGCAGTGTTCTGGGCTGAAAGTGAAGCACAACGCGGTCTCGGCGCCACCCCCCTGATTGGAGACACGATGGAACGCGACCTTGCAGACAATTCGCTGGAGAAGGTGAGCCCGGAGCGCCTGCGTAAGGTGGTACGGGCCTCTTTTGCCGGGACCGTGGTGGAGTGGTTCGACTTTGCCATCTACGGATACATGGCAACCC
>JBKPJW010000491.1:0-2745 GCA_046730875.1 Actinomycetota bacterium
GCCCGTACCCGGACCCGCACCCACGCCGTCACCGGCACCGGGTCCGCTGCCGACGCCACCGAATCCACTCCCGATCCCCGACCCCGGACCGGTGCCTCCCCGGCCGGATCCCACGCGTTTCTAGAGACCCACAGGATGCGCAATACCGCCAGCGACTCGCAAATGACCCTGCGACCCCCGAATTCGGGGGTCGCAGGGTCATTTGCGCGTCGGCAGGAAGACTGCGCGTCGTCAGGATGACGGGAGTCGGTCCCTACGGCTGGATGACGATATCCCGGGTCCGGTGATCGTAGTGGATCACCAGGAGGCCGCCGCCGTGGTGCACCTCGTGGTTGGGTCCGTCGAATTCGCCGTATGCACCGTAGTTTTCGTCCCAGGAGCGGTTCAGGGCGATCTTGAAGGTGTAGAAGCCGGCAGGAAGGTCTGCGGCGATCTTCCACAACTGATCCACCTGATCCAGTTCCATCTGGACTTCGTCATACTGCGGCGCCCAGTTGGCCGGGGCGCCCAGCAGAACGTCAAAGTCACCGACAACCGCGACGGCGTCCGGCTGCTCGATGGTTTCGGTGGCGAGAGCTACCGCTGACGGGGCGGCCGCAGGTGCTTCTTCTGCTGACTGTGCCTTGGCGGCAGCCGGCTTGCGCTTGCGCACTGCCTTGGCTACGGGTGCCACGGCCTCCTCGATCAGCTTGGCAACCTTGCCGGTTTTCGACTTCGGTTCCTCAGCCTTGGCGGCCGGCTTCCCTGCTGGAGCGGTGGGCAACGGCGTGCCGGCCGGAACCGGAGTGCCGGCGTCGAGCGCTTCAGCGAAGGCGGCAGGATCGGCGAAAGCAACCGTGGCACGCTGGCCGTCTTCGGTGATGGACCAGCCGGAGCGGCCCTTGACCAGCCAGCCGGCCTTGACCAACTTTGCCGTGGCAGTGGTCAGTGTCTTGTGTCCGCGGGGAATGCCGCCGCTCAGGAGTTCACTCTCGCGGTCATTGAGCGGCACCCGTGCGATTGCCTCGCCGAGTACGGCTCCGGCGTTCAGCTTCTCGCCAGTCCAAACCTCCTCTGCCAAGACATCCAGCACGGCCTTGAGCCGAAGGTTGGTGTTTTCCGCGGTGTTCGCGCCCATGGGTCTCCTTTAGAAGCAATTGATCCACCTGCATTTTGCCAAGGAAACGATGGTTTTTGCGAGTGGAATCCGTTAACTCTATGTGTCGTGACCCACTATGACAGGACTGGGCGGAGCGCGCGAGGCGGCAAATCGCTGCTACCCGCGAGTAGTTTGGTGCCGGATGGCCTTCGCCATGCCTTTTCGGCAGTGCTGGATCCGGGCGACCCGAGGGCGGACAATGAGCCGCATACGTCCCTGTTCCTCAGGAGCCGTCATGCCTCGTTTCAAGCTCTGGCTGCAGCGTCACCGCCTCCTGGCCTTCTTTGTTCTGGCATTCGCGATCTCCTGGTGCTCCTGGCCGGCCTATGCGGCCGGGCTGATGCCGGCATTCGAATTCCTGCCGATCGGTCCTCTCGCGGCGGCGCTGATCGTCATTGGGCTCGCCGAAGGCAGAGCCGGCTTCCGGGCATGGGGCCGGCGGCTTACTCAGTGGCGGGTGGGCTGGGTCTGGTATGCCGTGGCCCTCCTCCTCCCGGCGCTGATGGCCCTGCTCACCGGATTCGCGAACATGGCCCTCGGCGCCGCTGCACCGGGACTGGGAGAGGTGACCTGGTCCGGGCTCCTGGCTGCCTTTGCCGTGCGCCTGGTCAATCCGCTGGACGGCCCGCTGGGAGAGGAACCCGGTTTCCGCGGTTATGCTCTGCCCCTACTCCAAGCCAATTGGGCTCCGCTGCAGTCCGCCGCACTCCTAGGCGTTCTGGTGTCCCTCTGGCACCTTCCGCTGGTCCTGTTCGGCCAGCTCAGCCTGATCGGGCTACCCACTACCTTCGCCATCACCTTCCTGTGTGTGTGGCTGTTCAACCGCACCGGCGGAAGTGTGCTGCTCACGTACCTCTTCCACAACGCCCAGGGCACGTTCACGGTGGGCTCCTTCGGCTTCTCGGGTGCCGAGGCTGACCGGGCGGAACTCATCTACTTCGCCGTCGTGGTCCTTGCGGTCCTCACGACCGTTTTTTTGGACCGGAGCGCCTGGCGCGCGGCGCCCGCCACCGCCGTCGACTCAGTGCTGCGCCGTTCCGGATCAGATCGAATCCATCGCTAAGGAGGACGCCCGCTCCTAGGTCTCCCGTTCCTAAGTCCAGGACTGTTGAGCGAGGCCGTTCCTAGGTCCAGGACAGTTGCGCCCAGGCCCGTTCCCAAGTCCAGGACCGTTGCGCCCGGGCCATTTGTCAGTCCCCGGCGCTCCATTCCGCGCCGGTCTGGGCGGAATAGGCGGCCACGGCGGCTTCGATGGTGCGGTAAAAGTGCTGCGGCTCGATTTCACGGGTCAGCTCGAAGCGCTCGACCTTCGCCCGGACCCGGTGCTTGAGTTCCGCGAACACGAGGTTGGTGCCCTGCTCGTTCAGCTCCTGGTCCAGGTCCATCAGCATGTCTGCCGCGGTGGTATCCACGTCCGTAATGGGTTCGGCCGCGATCAGGATCCACCGGGGCTTCGGTTCCGTTCGCGCCAGTCGCCGGATGTTGTCCCGGAATGTTGTGGCGTTGGCGAAGAACACCGGCGCGTCGAATCGGTAGATCACTAGACCGGGCAGGTGTTTCGCATCGGGGTGGACGTTGATGTCGTGAAACCCCTCGAGACCCGGTAC
>JBKPJW010000492.1:0-8223 GCA_046730875.1 Actinomycetota bacterium
AACAAGAAAAGCCTCGACCATGAGAACATCCTTCACCAAGAAAGCGGGGCCGGCAGCAGAGTAATTTACCGACCGTTCGTTCTATAAAGATTACACGGCGGGGCAAGGGGGTCAACCGGGTGCCGCCGGATTACGCGACGACGACGCCCAGATGGGACGCGAGCAGGGGAGCCAGCAGGGTGAGCTGGTAGTCATCGATCACGAGTCCGGCCAGGCTGCCCAGGCCGCTGATGGTGCGGAAGTCGGTGCTTCGCAGGTCGAAGTCCTTGAGCCGGGCCCCGCTGAAATCCAGGGTCCCGATCGTGCAGTTTTTCAACGCGACCCGCGTGGCAGTGCAGGAGCCCAGGTCCAGCTCGTTGATGATGCAGTCGCTGATCTGAACGTCCGTGAGCTTGGCGCCGCGCAGGTTCAGGTAGTCGAGCTTGCCGCCGTCGATCCTTACCGACTGCCAGCCGGATTCGTAGAGCTCCGCGGATCCCCAGCGGGGGTTGCCGATCTCCACATCCCGCAGGCTGGCCCGGGCCGCCGTCAGCACCGGGGCGTAGACCTCGGTGAGGATGCAGTCACGGAAGGTGGCGCCGCGCAGCTGCGTCTCGTTGAAGGACACTCCGTTGAATTCGCACTCGGCGAAGTCGGCGCCGCCGAGCTCCAGGCCGTCTGCCGACGCGCGGCTGTATCGGACGCCGTCGTACCGTTCCCCGCGCCGGAAGTCCGGGGCGGGATCGTCCCGCAACTCCCCCGGCCGAACCGGAGCGAGACGGGGGGCGGTGATCTTGGGAGCCTTGTCCGCCGCACCGTTGCCCGCAGCCCCGTTTCGCACTGCCCCCTTCCGCACTGTCAAAGGGACTCGGCCTTGACCGCGATTTCCGCCAGGTCTTTCGCCAGCGCCTTTCGGGTGATGCGCATGCCGAGCGGACCGAACACGGTGAGCATGATCCTGCTGAACCGGGTCGGCTTGACCACTTCGGCGCCGAAGGTCAGGGTGAGGTCCGTGCCGCCGTCGCGCTCGGCCAGGGCGAACCGGGACGTGTAGTCGGCGCCGCCCTGGAGGGCCTTGACCGTGGTGCTGCCGCCCCGGCCCTGCGACGGCGCCTCGCACTGGGCGACCCACATCTCCACCGTTTCTGAGCGCCCCATCATTTTGCGGGTTTCCTTCCAGCGGGTGCCCACGGCATAAGGCCCGTCGGTGAGCATCTCGATCGCATCGATGCCGGACAAAGTGGCGGCAGATCCGGGAATGTCCGAGACAACCGCCCAGACCGAGTCCGCCGGAGCATTGATGTGCTGCGTGAGAGTGGTCTTGTGGTCCATGCCGTCGAGCCTAGCGGATCACCGCGCTGGCCCACCTTGAATTAGTAAGCATGCTTTGTGTTATGGTGTTTGGACATTGTTTTCTACCGAAGACGAAAGGTGGCCTACACCATGGGTGTCGGAGACAAGATTCAGAACGAAGCGGAGAACCTGGGCGGCAAGGCCAAGGAAGCTGCCGGAAACGCGACTGACAACGACCAGCTCCGGGCCGAAGGCCAGAAGGACCAGGTTGTAGCGGACGCAAAGAAGGTCGGCGAAAACGTCAAGGACGCTTTCAAGAAAGACTAGCCACACGGCAATTGCGACGCCGGGCATCCTTTGGGGGATGGCCGGCGCCGTTTTTTTGTGCCCCGGTCTTGCCAGCATCCTGCAAGAATGGCCGCACAGGCCGACGGAGGGGACACCATGGCGGGAACAGGGACGGACCACGGCAAGGCCGGCCGGGATCACAGCAACGTGGACTTGAGCCAGGCCAGCGTTGCCGCCGGCGGGTCTCCAGTGCTGCGCGGCTACCTGGCGGCCCCGGCAGGCGAAGGACCCTTTCCTGCGGTCCTCATGGTCCATGAAGCCTTTGGCCTGGACGACATCACGGTCCGCCACGCTGACCGGATGGCGGCGGCCGGCTACCTGACGCTGGCCGTTGACTTGTTCAGCGACGGCGGTGCCCGCCGCTGCCTCGTGGCGACCATGCGTGCGCTGGCTGCAGGTGAGGGCCGGGCCTTCACCGATCTGGCGACAGCCCGGGACTGGCTGCAGGGATCCGGCCGGACGACGGGCAAGATCGGAGTGATCGGATTCTGCATGGGCGGCGGGTTCGCCCTGCTTCTGGCCAATGACCGCTTCGACGCGGCCGCCGTCAACTACGGCCGGCTCCCCAGGAACCCCGAAGAAGCCCTCGCCGGCGCCTGCCCGATCGTGGCCAACTTCGGCGGCAAGGACCGCACCCTGCCCGGCGGAGCGGCGAAGCTCGAGTCCGTGCTTGACCGCCTGGGCGTGGCCCACGACATCAAGGAATTCCCGAACGCCGGGCACGCCTTCCTTAACGACGCGGAGACCGGACCGAGGGTGCTGCGACCACTCGTCCGAGTCATGGGAATCGGCCCCGATCCGGAGTCCGCTCCGGAAGCGTGGCAGCGGATCGAGGACCACTTCGCCCGGCACCTGAAGGCCTGAGCACGACGGAGGCCGGGGGAATTTCGCCTCGCCTCCGGGCACCGCAGCTGACGGGCACCTCTCCTTCGCGAAACCCCAAATGCGACGCTGGAGGCGAGCCGGTTGGGTACGCGGGCTCCCGGCATGACACCATACCGACCATGGTCCAGAAGATTGCGTATCAGGGTGAGCCCGGCGCCAATTCCAATATTGCCTGCGCGCAGATGTTTCCCGAGCTGGAAAGCGTCCCCTGCGCCAGCTTCGAGGACACTTTAGAGCTGGTATCCAGCGGCGAGGCCGCCCTGGCCATGATTCCGATTGAGAACTCGATCGCCGGCCGGGTGGCAGACATCCACATCCTGCTGCCCCAATCCCGTCTGCAGATCGTGGGCGAGTACTTTCTTCCGATCCATTTCGACCTGATGGGCATCCCCGGCAGCACCATCGAGGGGGCCACCGAGGTCCACAGCCACATCCACGCCCTGGGTCAATGCCGCAAGCTGATCCGCACCGCCGGCCTGAAGCCTGTTATTGCCGGGGATACCGCGGGTTCCGCCCGTGAAGTGCGGGAGTGGAACGATCCCGCCAAGCTGTCCCTCGCTCCCCCGCTCGCGGCCCAGCTCTACGGCCTGGAGGTGCTGGCTTCGCGGGTGGAGGATGACCCGTCCAACACCACCCGGTTCGTGGTCCTGGCGCCGGAAAAGGACCTGCCGTCCCGCGAGGCGTTGCCGGGAGCGGCTGTGACCAGCTTCCTGTTCCGGGTCCGGAACGTCCCCTCCGCACTCTTCAAGGCGCTGGGCGGGTTCGCCACGAACGGTGTCAACATGACAAGGCTGGAGAGCTACATGGTGGGCAGCGAGTTCGCCGCAACCATGTTCATGGCCGACGTCGAAGGACACCCCGAGGACCTGCCGCTCCGCCTTGCCCTTGAGGAGCTGGACTTCTTCACCACCGAAGTGCGCATCCTGGGCGTCTATGCCGCCGCCGAATACCGGACCGGGCAAACAGTCCCTGGTTGAGCACCCTCGGCAATTCGCGACGCATCCGGCCCGGCGACGCGCAAACAGCCCAGCGACGCGCCAACCGGCCCGGCGACGCGCACATGGCTCGGCGCTGCGGGTATACCCGTAGCGCCGGGCCGTTGCCGTGTCACGGGATATTCTCCGTAGCGCAAGTGTGTCGTCAGAAGCCCTAGGTAGGCGGAAGCCCCGGGCCGGCGGGAGCGCCGGGCCGTCGGCAGAGTGCCCGCGTGTGCCGGCGTCAGCCCGCGTGGTTCTGGAATTCCCGGGCGCGGCTGCCGGCCTGCAGGAGGGGCGCGAAGAACGCGGCGAGCTCGGCCGTCGCCGTCAGCGGCACGACGTTCGCCACGTACTGGTCCGGGCGTACCACCACGACGGCGCCTCCGCGGTCGATGCCGCGCAGTTCGAAGATGTCCGCTTCCGGATCGGTGCCGTAGACCTTCTCCAGGTAGGTGAGCTTGAACGGCCCGACCTCGGGCGTGAACACCGCCGGGACCGCGCCGATGTCGATGCCCGTGTGGTCCTGCTGGTAGATCACCTTCACGTCGAACCACGCGTCACTGTCCGCGCCCGACGGCGTCGCGGCGAGCGGGGAGTCCGGCGCGTTCGCGAGCCACTCGGCCAGGTCGGCAACCGCCGACGCCGTTCCCTGCTGTCCAGTTCCCTGCTGTCCGGCTTGAGGCGCTGCCCTGTCCGCGAAGACGTAGATGCGCCACCGGCCGTCGGCCGTCGCCTGGTGGCCGAGCTGGAGCGGGTTGGTGTCGCAGACCCGCACGACGGGGGCGGATTTGAAGCGCTTGCCGATGGGGAAGCCGGCGGCCAGGTCCTGGTGCGCGGGTTCGGCGATGAGCATGGAGGGTGCGTACTGGGTCATGAAGCCGGCCGGGAATTCGGCGGTGCTTGTGTAGAAGTCTTCGAGCTCGGAGGGGCTGTTGAACTCCTCGGGCTTCTTCGCCATCAGGGTGGACCATTCCTTGTCGAAGTCGATGAGGTTCTTCGCGATGACCTGGCGTTCGGCCGAGTAGGTGGACAGCAGGCTTTCCGGGCTGCGGCCTTCCAGCACGTGGCCGAGTTTCCAGCCCAGGTTGAAGCCGTCCTGCATGGAGACGTTCATGCCCTGGCCGGCCTTGGCGCTGTGCGTGTGGCAGGCGTCGCCGGTGATGAACACGCGCGGCGTGCGGGTGCCCCGCTCCTCCGGCAGGACGTCGTCGAACCGGTCGGTCAGGCGGTGGCCGACCTCGTAGACGCTGTGCCAGGCGACGTTGCGCACGTCGAGCGTGTAGGGGTGCAGGATCTGGTTCGCCTTCGCGATGATCTGTTCGATGGTGGTGCTGCGGACTGCGCCCTTGCTGCCGGGGTCCACTTCGCCGAGGTCGACGTACATCCGGAAGAGGTGGCCGCCTTCACGCGGGATCAGCAGGATGCTGCCGCCGTCGTGGGACTGGATGGCGCATTTGAGGCGGATGTCCGGGAAGTCCGTGGAAGCGAGCACGTCCATGACGCCCCAGGCGTGGTTGGCGGCGTCGCCGGCGAGCGTGCAGCCGATTGACTCGCGGACCTTGCTCCGGGCGCCGTCCGCACCGACGACATACTTCGCCCGGACGGTGCGCTCCCGGCCCTCGTCGGGGCCGGCCGTGTGAGCGAGGGTCACGGTTACCGGGTACTCCCCCGCGTCGGCGACCTCGAGGCCGCGGAATTCCAGGCCGTAGTCCGGGGTCATGCGGGCGGGCGAGTTCGCCATGAACTCGCCAAAGTAATCCAGCACACGGGCCTGGTTCACGATCAGGTGCGGGAACTCGCTGATGCCTGCCGGATCGTCTACGGCGCGGGCGCTGCGGTGAATGCGGGAAGGGTCCGCGGGGTCCGGCTTCCAGAACGCCATCTCGGTGATCCGGTACGCCTCGGCGATGATCCGCTCGGCGAAGCCGAAGGCCTGGAAAGTCTCGACGCTGCGGGCCTGGATGCCGTCGGCCTGGCCGATGGCCAGCCTCCCGCCGCGGCGCTCGACAATCCGCGTTGTGACGCCCGGGAACTGGGACAGCTGCGCGGCGGTGAGCGTGCCGGCGGGGCCGGTGCCCACAATGAGCACGTCGACCTCGTCGGGAAGCTCGGTGGGCCGATCAATGCCGACGCCGGCGGCAGGCTGGACTCTCGGGTCACCGGAAACGTAACCGTGGTGGTGGAACTGCACTGGCTTTCCTCACTTCGTTGTGGGCTGGCTGTCGCCGTCGATTGGTGTTCGATAATGGAATTTTGTGTTCGATAATAGAAATCTATTGCTTGATCCAAGACTTTACGACACGTATGACGCAGGTTACAAGTGCCGGAAATCGGGGGTTGACGTTCGCCGGAAGACGAGCAATAGTTTTCGTATACGATTTCGTATCTCGATGAGGAGCAAATCTTGGAACAGGTCACCGACCGCACCCTGGCCGCGGCCCGCAAGGTCATCGCGGTCCACATCAACTACCCCAGCCGGGCAGCGCAGCGAGGCCGTACGCCTGAGCAGCCTTCGTATTTCCTGAAGCCTTCCTCCTCCCTGGCCGTCGGTTCGGCGGAAGCCCCCTCCACAGTGGAGCGGCCGGCCGGCTGCGAACTCCTCGGCTACGAGGGCGAGATCGCGCTGATCATCGGCAAGCCTGCCCGCCGCGTGGGCCTGGAGGACGCGTGGAGCCACGTCGAGTGGGTCACCGCCAGCAACGACCTCGGCGTCTACGACCTGCGCTACGCGGACAAGGGCTCCAACCTCCGTTCCAAGGGCGGCGACGGCTTCACCCCCGTGGGCCCGGGACTGATCGCGGCAGACGCCGTCGATCCCGCCGGCCTGCGGATCCGCACCTGGCACAACGGCGATCTGGTCCAGGACGACACCACCGCGGACCTGCTCTTCCCGTTCGCCCGCCTGGTCGCCGACCTCTCACAGCTGCTCACCCTCGAAGAGGGCGACATCATCCTCACCGGCACCCCGGCCGGCGCGTCCGTGGCCAAGCCGGGCGACGTCGTCGAGGTGGAAGTCACCGCCGGCAGCACGACGACGGCGCCCGGCACCGATACCGGCCTCTCTACCGGCCGCCTGGTCACCCGAATTGAGGAAGGCACGACGGCGTTCGCGGACTTTGGCGCCCGTCCCAAGACCGATGACCTGCAGCGGGAGGAGGCCTACGGCTCCCGCGAAGCCGCCGGCCTGGCAGCACCTGCCTCCGCGCTGTCTCCGGAGCTGAAGGCGAAACTGGAGAGCGTCTGCACGGCCACCCTGTCCTCCCAGCTGCGCAAGCGCGGGCTGAACAACGTCAGCATCGACGGGCTGACCTCCACCCGGCCCGAGAAGCGGATCGTGGGCCTGGCCCGGACTCTGCGTTACGTCCCCAACCGCGAGGACCTGTTCAAGACCCACGGCGGCGGCTTCAACGCCCAGAAGAAGGCCATCGATTCGGTCAACGAGGGCGAGATCCTGGTCATGGAAGCCCGCGGCGAAAAGGGCACCGGCACCATCGGCGACATCCTGGCCCTCCGCGCCCAGGTCCGCGGCGCCGCGGCCATCATCACCGACGGCGGCGTCCGGGACTTCTCCGCCATTGCGGCCATGGACATGCCCACCTATTACGCCAACCCGCACCCCGCAGTCCTGGGCCGCCGGCACATCCCGTGGGACACCGACATCACCATCGCCTGCGGCGGCACCACCGTGCAGCCCGGAGACATCATCGTGGCCGACGCGGACGGCATCCTGGTGATCCCGCCCGCCCTGGCCGACGAGCTCGCGGATGATTCCATCGCCCAGGAACGCGAAGAAACCTTCATCGCCGAAATGGTGCAGCAGGGCCACAGCGTGGACGGCCTCTACCCGCTCAACGCAGCATGGCGCATCCGCTACCAGGAATGGGAAGCAGGCAAGGCCAATGACTGACACAGTCACCACCGCAGGCGCCCACCCCGCCAGCAAGTCCGAGCAGGCCTACGCCGCCGTCAAAGCCCGGATCGTGGACGGGACCTACTCCCCCGGCTATCGGCTGGTGCTGGCCAAGATCGCCGAGGACCTGGGCGTCAGCGTGGTCCCGGTCCGCGAAGCCATCCGTCGGCTCGAAGCCGAAGGCCTGGTGAAATTCGAACGCAACGTCGGCGCCACCGTCTCCGGGATCGACCCCACCGAGTACCTCTACACGATGCAGACCCTCAGCATCGTCGAGGGCGCCGCCACAGCTCTGTCCGCACCGCTCATCGGTGCGGCGGATGTGGCCCGCGCCCGGGCGGTGAATGAGGAGATGCGCGACTGCCTCCAGCACTTCGACCCGGTCCGGTTCACCCGGCTGAACCAGGACTTCCACAGCGTCCTC
This sequence comes from Actinomycetota bacterium, assembly GCA_046730875.1. Taxonomy (GTDB): domain Bacteria; phylum Actinomycetota; class Actinomycetes; order Actinomycetales; family Micrococcaceae; genus Arthrobacter. Next base: position 7,817 of record JBKPJW010000492.1, read on the forward strand.
TTCGAGCATTGCCCCAATCCGCACATCCTGGACCTGGTCCACCGGGGCTGGAACCGGCTGGCGTCCCTGCGCTCCTCCACGTTCCGCTTTGTGCCGGGCAGGGCCCACGAATCGGTGGACGAACACGAGGCCCTGCTCCGGCTGATCGAGAACAACGCCGGCGCCGACGCCATTGAAAAAGCGGCCCGCCTCCACCGCTCCGCCACCCTGGACGCCTACCTGGCGCAAACCCCCGCGGCAGCCCAGGCGGTCGCCGCAAACCACCCGGCCCCACAGACCGCACAGCAGTAGCAGCCCACCCGGCCCCGCAGCCCACACAGCAGTAAAGGAAGAAAACAATGACGTTCACTGCCTCAGAAACCAAAACCCATTACGTTCCGCAGGACCTTCCCACCCACATCCAGCAC
>JBKPJW010000493.1:0-15052 GCA_046730875.1 Actinomycetota bacterium
CGTCGGGATTGCGGCCAGGGCAGTGGCAGCCTGCGCAGATCCCGCGTTGGCGGCCAGGAGGGCACCCGGCGCTGCCATTGCGGCCAAGGGCATGGTGAGAAACTTGCGGCGTTCCATAAGTTCCTTTCGTGGAGAATGGCAAGGAGCCGCGTGAACGGCGGAGACAAGGTGGGCGCGCAGAGTGCCTGTGGGATCCTGCTTCAATTGCGGCCGGAGTCAACGTAGCACGGGGAAAGCGCAGGAAAATCCCGGTTTTACCTAGGAAATACGCAGTTTTGCGCGCGGCCGTCAGTGGCCCGGACCTCGGCTGGAGCCAGGCCTAGAGCGAGCGGTACAGCTCGCCCGTGGGGGTTAGAGATCCGTCATTCCGGAACAGGGCAGAGGCTCCCATGATGGGATCGCTTTGTACCCTGGTCTTCCAGGCGAACCGCTCCACGTATGACATCTCGCGGAGCCCGGCAACGCTTTCCTCCATGAAAGCCAGAATTTCCTTCTCCGAATTCCGGGAGGGCGACGACGCGGTGGCTTTCCAGTCGGCCACAGCGAATTCGGTGATCCAGACCGGCTTTCCGTAGCGTTCATGCAGTTTCTGCACCGTTTTCAGGAACGAGTCAGGACGGGGCCCGCCGTACGAATGCATCGTGACAAAATCCACCCGCAGGTCCTTCGCCGCTGCCTGGTCCATGAACTCTTTGAGCCAGTCACCCAGCGCCTGAACCGGGGCGGGAGACCCCAGCCTGAGGCCCGCTTGTTCCAGTTGCGGCCAGAGCTTGATGGCAGTGTTCACGGACATGTCCGCCTGGCCCTCATGGTCGGGTTCGTTGAAGCCGAGGAGCTGTTGGGCGCCCGTCCACGGCACCTCCGAGCGAACCTGCGCGACGCCCTTGCGCTCCAGGGATCCGCGTCCCCAGATCATCGGCACAAATTCAGCGGTTTCGTTCGAAGCCGGGTGGAGGGGCGGGTAGCCTGGCCCCCAGTTGTAAAACCAGTCCGGCTTCAGGGAATTCATCTCATCGAAGCCGAAACCGTTGAACCGGGGCATGCCGATGCCCTTGCTCGCATAGCCGGGCTTGGGCCGGCGGGGTCGCAGCGTGGGGCTTGGAGTGGCTTTTGGTGCGGTTGGAGCAATGGATGGTGTCGGGGACGTCGACGGCGGTCGAGGCGCGGGCGCCGTATCGGGCGTGCACGCCGCCAAGGCGGCGATGCCGACGGCGAGGGGAACGGTGAGAAACGTCCTGCGGTCCATATGCACCCCCCGGCATCGTGGCGAAATCCAGTCACATAGAAATATTCAGAACACAAGAATATGGTCAGAACACAGGAATGTGGTCAGAACATAAGGGAGCCGGAGCCGCAGTCGAAGACCGCAATCCCGGCAACCTCCATCCGTGCCTGCTGAATATTTATTCTTTCACGAAACGCCTCCCCGGCTCGCCGCCGGCCAGTCGCCCCGCTGGCTTCCCGGCGGGCGTCGGGCGCCTACGCCCCGCTGAACTCCGCGGTCCGGTAACCGACGCCGAGCAGCTCTTCAATGGCTGCCACGGTCCGCGGGGCGGCCTTGCCATCGCCATAGGGATTCACGGCGTTGGCCATCGCGGCAAAGTGTGCGGAATCGTGGAGGAGCCGGGTCACCTCGGCAACAATCCGTTCCTCGTCCGTGCCGATCAGCTTCACGGTCCCGGCCTCAAGGGCCTCGGGCCGCTCCGTGTTCTCGCGCATCACCAGGACCGGCTTGCCAAGGCTGGGGGCCTCTTCCTGGACTCCGCCGGAGTCGGTAAGGACGATGTGTGCCCGGGACAGCATCCGGGTGAACTCGCCGTAGGCCAGCGGCTCCGTCACCAGGACGTTGGCCTTGCCTTCAATGGCTGGCAGCACGGCCTCTCGGACCACGGGATTCTTGTGGGCGGGCAGCACGATCACGAGGTCCGGCTCGGCGTCGGCGATCCGCGCGAGCGCCCGACCCACGTTGCGCATGGATTCGCCCTGGTTTTCGCGCCGGTGCGTGGTGACCAGCAGGATCTGGCGGCCACTGGCGGCCAGTGCTTCCAGCCGGGGGTCCGTGAAGGGAAGCTGCTTGTCCACCGTGGCAAGGAGGGCATCAATCACCGTGTTCCCGGTCACGACGATGTCCTCTGCGCTGATGCCTTCCCGCAGCAGGTTTTCCCTGCTGGTGGAAGTAGGTGCCAGGTGCAGCCGCGTGATTTGGCTGGTGATTTTGCGGTTGGCTTCCTCGGGAAATGGCGAGAGCAGGTCACCGCTGCGCAGCCCGGCTTCGACGTGCACCACAGGGATGCCGTGGTAGAACGCGGCAATCGCGGCGGCCGTAGACGTAGTGGTGTCGCCCTGGACGACGACGGCGTCGGGACGGGTGACGGCAAAGAGCCTTTCCAGCCCATCGATGGTCCGCGTCATGATGGCCGACAGGGACTGCCCCTGCTGCAGGATGTTGAGGTCGTGGTCCGGAACAATGCCGAACAGTTCGTTTACCTGATCCAGCATTTCGCGATGCTGCCCCGTGACCGTCACGATGCAGCGGAAGAGCGGAGACTCCTGCAGCGCGCTGACGATCGGTGCCATCTTGATGGCTTCCGGCCTGGTTCCGAAGATCGGCATGATGCTGTGCATGGTTTTCCCCAAGGGTGTGCGAGCGGTTGCTATGGATGGTGGCCCGGATTTAGCCGAGCAGCAGGGCCAGCACGATTGCGGGCACAGCGATGGCTACAACGAGGACGACCAGGAGGGCCACCCGCCGTTTGCGCCTGTAAAGCATTTCACGGGCTAGTTGCTGGGATTCCTTGTCCTGCTGGGCGACGTTTACGTGTGCGTGATCCGCCGCCTCGGCCGGTGGCGGGACTTGGAGCGGAATCGGCTCCACCCCGGGGACCAGGAGGGCGTCCGGGATCTCCGTGTGCATGCGCCGCCTACGCAGGTGCCGGGGCGCGGCAACCAGCGGGGGAGGGCCATCGGGAGAGTGTTCCAGCATGTCCTCCTCGCGTCGGTCAGATGTCCGAACCGGCTGACCCGTTCAACCGGATGAGGTTCAATTGTTACATTTCCGGTCCCTAATTGACGCATTCGGGCCTGAGGGAAACGTCCATTAGGCCTCCGGTTTCGATCACGAACCGCCGGATCCACTGACCCGGATCCAGGCCCGGATGCGAGGCAACCATCTGGATGTCCGCCGTCGTGCACTGTCCGATCAGCCGCCCCGCGCGGGCGACGTGGTAGCTGGAGGTCACTACCGTGACGGACTTCCAGCCGTTGGCCTCGATCAGCCTGGAGATTGCCCGCGCTTCGCCCCGGGTGTCCAGGTCCGGGGGCCTGAAACAGAGAAGGTTCGGGTTCGGAAAGGCTGCCGAATTGCACACAGCGTCCGCCTCGCGGTTGCCGAAGGTGTCTGTGTGCGAGATCACCAGAACGGGGATCTGGAATTCGGCCTGGATCCGGCGGGCCACCGGGAGCCGTTCGGTGGCCGCCCCGCCCAGCATGATGACGGCGTCCGTCCGGTGCACGCTGGGCGGATCCACGTTAACAAAGAGCTGAATGGCGATGATCAGCCACAGCAGGAGGCCTCCGAGGGCGAAGGCGAGCACCCTGCGGGTGGCGGTATTCACCGCGGCGACGGAAGAAGGCACGCTGACGAGTTTGGCACGCAGTTTAGGGGCGGCGAAATGGTGCGCCGGTGCTGCGCAAAAACTTGCAAAGAAATATACGTGATGCGCTTGTGATTACAGGGATCAAAGTTAGAGGGGTGACAGACGTGAAATGGCGTTTATGCTGTAGGCATCTTCCGTCGCTCCCACCAACAGGTCTCCGCCTGCGGTCTCACCCCTAAGCGAGCAATTTTGCGAAAACTGAACGTAGCGGCAGCCGTGATTGCCGCCGTGATGCTGGCAGCAGCCTTGCCCCAGGCAGCCGTGGCCGCTGTCAACGTACCGGCGGCCGGGCAGGTGTCCTCCAGTGCGCTGCCGGTATCGGCGCCGTCGACAGTGTCAGCGTCGGCGCCTGCCCTCACGCCGGGTGCTGTGTCTGTTGGTGTTCCAGCAGTGTCGGATCCCAATCCCCAGGGGCAGGTGGTGGATGACTTTGTCCGGCCCGAGCCGCCCACCAGGGTGAAGTCGGAGTACACCTACGTGAGCGCCCCGATGGCTGGCACGCTGAAGACCACCCTGGTGACGGTGCAGCTGGCCGACAAAACGGCCGCCGCGACGGATGCTGCCGTGCCGATCGCCGCGGCGAAGGCCTCGCTCAGCGCGGCGAACCGCTACTGGGCGCACGCCACCGCGGGCCGCGTGGACATTGCCCTGAGTTCATCACGCCAGCTGCACAAGTCCGCCGCGAAATCCACCCAATCCCCGGCGCAGATCGTGGAGATCGTCTCCCAGGAACTGGGCTGGACGCAGCACGCGTATACCGCGTTGGTGCTCTTCGTCCCGGGCGCGTACCTGAGCAACGGAACCGCGGGCATGACCTACAGCAACGGCACCACGGGCGGGCGCATCCTGATGCCGCAGAACAGCCGCCTGACCACCCCGGTCCTGGCTCACGAGTTCGGCCATGCCCTGGGTATGGATCACGCCAACAGCCTGATGTGCGGCAGCGGGGCCATGGACGTGGCCGCCGGGCCCTACGCCGGTTTCGCCGATCCCACCTGCAGCATCAAGACCTATGGCGACAACCTGGACCTGATGGGGATCTCGCACTTTGACATGATGCCGGTCATCAGCGCCAGCCTGTGGGAGATGGGCCGGTTCGGCAACGGCAACGAGATCACCAACCTTGGCACCGTGTCAGGTCCCCGCGGGGTGACCCTCAAGCCCTGGGCCGGCGATGCCGCCAACCGGGCGGCGAAGTTCACGGACCCCAAATCCGGCGAGGTCTACTACCTGGAACTCCGGACCGCTGTGGGCTACGACGCCGTGATTGCGCAGGCCGGTAACCGCGGCGTGAAGATCACCCAGCAGGGCGGCGGCAACTCCTCGATCATGCTGCCGCCGAACACCCGGGGAACCGCCTTCAACGGCTACTACAGCAACACCCAGGCCTGGCAGGCCGGGCAAACGTTCACCACGCACGCCGGCACGAAAGTGAGCATCGATTCCGTCAGCGACACCGCGGCCACCGTGACCGTGCGTCCGCCCGGGGCACCCGCCAAGGGCTACGTTGAGTCGATGGCCATCACCCGGTCCGGCACCACCGCCACCCTGAAGGTCGCCGGCTGGGCCTATGACGCCGCCAAGTCCTCCGAATCCTCCACGGTCCACATCTACCTGACCCCGCCCGGCGGCACCGCGACGGGCTACGCCGTGGCGGCCAACCAGGCCCGCCCGGACGTCAACACCATCATGCAGGTGACGGGCAACCACGGGTTCACCCGCTCCTTCAATCTCACAGCTGCCGGGGTTTACAAGGTCTGCGTGTACGCCCTGGGCAGTGTCCAGACCGCGGATCTGGGATGCCGGTCCCTGACGCTTGCCGGGTCGGCGCCCACTCGCGGGTATCTCGAGTCGGTGACGCCCACCAGGGCCGGCGGAGGAACGGTGCTGCGGGCGACGGGCTGGAGCTACGACCCCGGGACGCCGTCCGCGTCGATCCCGGTGCATCTGTACGTGACCGATCCGGCGGGCAAGACGACGTCGAAGGCCATCACCGCCAATAAGAGCCGGACGGATGTCAATCAGGTGATGTCCGTGACCGGAAGCCACGGCTTCACATCGGACATCCCCGTGACGATGAGCGGCGTGTACAAAGTGTGCGCCTACGGCCTGGCTGTCACCCCGTTGAGCGAAGGCAACAGCCTCCTGGGCTGCCAGAGCGTGACATCCCGGGTAACGCCGAAGCCCGCCGGCTTCCTGGAGAGCACGGCAGTCAGGACGGATGCCGTGACGGCCACCATCACGGTCATCGGCTGGAGCCTGGATCCCGGAACTCCGGCCGCTTCCATCCCCGTCCACCTCCACGTCACTGACCCCACGGGGGTAACCAGGAGCACCGCATACACCGCGAACCGGCCCCGTTCGGACGTCAACCGCGTGATGGGGACCACGGGAGACCACGGGTACCGCGTGGTGCTGCCGGTCAAGACGCCCGGCAGCTACAAGGTCTGCGCCTACGGTATTGCCGTCAGCGCCTTCCCGCTGGGCAACAGCCTCCTTGGCTGCTCCACAGTGCGCGTCGCGGCCACGCCCCCGCCGGTCGGGTACCTGGAATCCGTCAAGCTTCAGCTCGGCGGGACGGGATCCGCGCTTGTGGCCAGCGGCTGGGCAGTGGACCCGGGCATGACCCGGGCCAACGTTCCCGTCCACCTCTACGTCACCTCTCCCGACGGCACCACGAAGGGTACGGCATACATTGCCAACCGCTACAGGGCCGACGTCAACTCAATCATGAAGATCTCCGGCAACCACGGCTACCGGATTGTCATTCCCGTGACGAAGCGCGGCACCTATACGGTCTGCGCGTGGGGGATCGGCGTTGCCGGGATGTCCTCGGGCAACACCCACTTCGGCTGCCTCAAGGCCACGTACTAGCTTTGCCTTGGACCTTGCCGTCGCCTGCCGAGCAACCGTTCGGCGGCGTCGGCCCCTCGCGGTAGCGTAGGGCTGTGCCTGAATCCCGCGTGCCTGAACCCCGTCTGCCTGAGTCCGGTCTGCCTGAGTCCGGTCTGCCTGAATCCGGTCTGCCTCAACCTCCGCTGGCGGACGCCGCCCTGACCGTTGCCGGGCTCTCGGAGTCCCAGCTGCTGGGCCGGATCTTTCCGCGGCTCACTACCGCGGAGCCCCAAGGCGGGCCGGAGGTGGGGACGTCCTTGCTGCTGGGCCCGGGCGACGACGCCGCCATTGTGGCGGCGCCGGACGGACGGGTTCTGCTGAGCATCGACACCCAGGTGGCGGACCAGGACTTCCGGCTGGAATGGAACAACGGCTACCGGACCAGCGGGTACGACGTCGGCTGGAAGGCTGCAGCGCAAAACCTCAGCGACATCAATGCCATGGGCGCCCGGGCCACGTCCCTGGTGGTGAGCCTGACGATGCCGCCGGAGACCCTTGTCCGCTGGGTGGAGGATTTCGCGGACGGCCTCATGGCCGGGATCAGGGGGCTGGGCGCTGCCGACTGCACGGTGGCCGGCGGAGACCTCGGCCGCGGCCGCGAACTGGCAGTCAGTGTTGCGATCCTCGGAACCCTGGACGGCAGGGCGGCGGTCCTGCGCTCCGGTGCCCGGCCGGGGGACACCGTGGCCCTCGCCGGAACGGTCGGCCGGGCCGCCGCCGGGCTGGCGCTGCTGGAGTCGGACGTCCGGGTGGGGGACCTGACCGCTGAGCAGCGTGCCCTCATGGACACCCAGTGCAGGCCGCAGCCGCCGCTCGCGGCCGGCCCGCTGGCGCGTGAGGCCGGCGCGTCGGCCATGATGGACATATCCGACGGCCTGGTCCGGGACGGCGACCGCCTGGCTGCGGCGAGCCGCGCAGTGCTGAACCTGGATGCCGCGGCCCTGAAGGAGCTGGCGGTTCCGCTGCTGCCGGCATCGGAGCTGTTAACCGAGGATCCCATGTCCTGGGTCCTCGGCGGCGGCGAAGACCACGGACTGCTGGCCACATTCCCGCCGGGCCTGCAGCTCCCTCAAGGTTTCACTGCGATAGGCTCGGTAGAGGCCCCTGCACCAACGGAAAGCACGGGAGTAAAGATCGCGGGCAGACCCGCTGACGCTGTGGGATGGGATCACTTTGCAGACTAAAATTGCCGCCAACGCGCAAGCGATGAGGCGGTGGTTGAGCAAGGCCGAAACAACGCTCGGAAACCACAGCGACCGCCTGAACGCCATCAACATCTTTCCCGTGGCAGACGGCGACACGGGCACCAACCTCTACCTGACCGCCCGCGCGGCGGCCCACGCCGCGGACGCCGTCGTCGAGGGAGCCCCGGCCGCCACCCCGACCGCAGCAGCAACCCCGGCCACAGCTGCAACCCTGCACGACGTCGGCGCCGTCCTGGCGCGGGCCGGACAGGTTGCCATGGAACAAGCCCGCGGCAACTCCGGAACACTGTTCGCCGTCTTCCTCTGTGCCGCCGCCGAACCGCTGGCCGGACACACCCGGATCAGTTCGCCGCTGCTGGCCGCTGCCCTGAACCGGGCCCAGATCCGGGCCTGGTCCGCGCTGAGCGATCCCGTGCCCGGCACAATGCTCTCGGTCATGGAAGCTGCCGCCCGGGCCGCGGCCGCCGTGGACTCCGCGCACGACGGCGATGACAGCAACCAGACCCTCGGCCTGGCGCTGGACGCCGCCGTCGAGGCTGCCCTGGAAGCCGTGGTACGCACCGAGGACCAGCTCGATGCCCTGCAGGCCGCCCACGTGGTGGACGCCGGCGGCGTCGGAATGCTCCTGATCCTGGACTGCCTCCGCTCCGCGGTGCTGGGCGAGGAACTCCAGAGCGAACTGCTGGACGGCCTGCACGGCTACGACGTCCAGGATCCGCATATCCACGTCGGCATGCCGCGCGATGAGGGCGTCGAAGTCATGTGCACCATCTCCCTGTCCCCGCTGGACGCCGCCATGATGCGGCAGCGGCTCGACGAAATGGGCGACTCGGTGATCATGAGCCAGGTCGGCGGTGCCGCGGACGAGGCCGGCAACTACCGCTGGCGCGTCCACGTCCACGTCCTGGATGCCGAACCCGCCGTCGCGCTGATCCGCTCCCTGGGCGAGCCCACGGAGATTTCCGTGAGCGAGCTCGCGCAGCCGCGTGATCCGGACGCGGAGTCCGCCGCCGCGGCCGCCGTTGTTCCGGCGCTGGCCGCTGACACCCGAAACCCCGACGGATATGCACGCTGAACTTGAACTGGGCCTGGAGCGCCGCATCGGCAAGCGCTCCGCGGCCGTCATCGAAAAGCACCTCGGCATCACCACCGTCGGCGGGCTCCTGAACTACTTCCCCCGGCGCTACCTCAGCCGCGGCGAGCTGACACCGATCAGCGAGGTCCCGCTGGACGAGGAAGTGACACTCATCGCCCGGGTGGTCTCCAACAGCACCCGGTCCATGCGGGCCCGGCGCGGTTCCATCACCGACGTCGTGATCTCCGACGACGCGGGCGGCACGCTTCCGGGTACGCTCAAGATCAGCTTTTTCAACGGCTTCCGGGCCAAGGCCGAGCTCCAGCCCGGCCGGCGCGCCATGTTTTCCGGCAAGGTCACACGCTACGCCGGCTCACTCGGCCTGACCAATCCCGATTTCCTGCTGCTTGACGAGGATCCCGACACCCCGGGCATCGATCCGGAGAAGCTCGCTGCCATGCCGATCCCGGTGTACCCGGCGACGGCGAAACTCACCAGCTGGTCCATCCAGAAAGTCATCTCGACGCTGCTGGACACCGTGGAACTCGAGGCCCTCGGCGACCCGCTGCCCGCGGAAATCGCGGCGCGGGAGAAGTTCCTGCCGGTCGCGGACGCCTACCGGCTGATCCACGCCCCGGAGACACCGGCGGATTTCCAGCGCGCCAGGGACCGGTTCCGCTACCAGGAAGCCCTGGTGCTCCAGTCGGCCCTGGCCCGGCGCCGGGCCCAATTGGCCGCCGAGGAAGCGACGGCCCGCCGCCCGGCACTGGACGGGCTGCTGTCCGCCTTCGACCGCCAGCTGCCGTTCACCCTGACCGCCGGCCAGGCCGCCGTCGGCAAGACGCTCTCGGACGAGCTCGCCCAGGCCTCGCCGATGAACCGGCTGCTTCAGGGCGAGGTCGGCTCCGGCAAGACCATCGTGGCCCTGCGCGCCATGCTGCAGGTGGTGGACGCCGGGGGACAGGCTGCCCTGCTGGCCCCCACCGAGGTCCTCGCCGCCCAGCACTATGAATCCATCCGGCGTACGCTCGGGCCGCTCTCCCGGGACGGCATGCTCGGCGGTTTCGGCCCCGACGCCGTCCAGGTCACCCTCCTCACCGGGTCCATGCCCACCGCGGCGCGGAAGCAGGCCATGCTGGACGCGGCCTCCGGGACGGCGGGAATCGTGATCGGCACCCACGCGCTGCTCAGCGAGAATGTGTCCTTCTACGATCTCGGGCTGATCGTCGTGGACGAACAGCACCGCTTCGGTGTGGAACAGCGCGACGCGCTGCGGGCCAAGGCCAGCAAACCGCCGCACCTGCTGGTCATGACCGCCACCCCGATTCCCCGGACGGTGGCCATGACCGTGTTCGGAGACCTCGAAACCTCGGTGCTGGATGAGCTGCCCGCGGGACGGGCCCCGATTTCCACCCATGTGGTGGGGCTCGCGGAGCACCCGGCCTGGGCCACCCGCATCTGGTCCCGCTCGCGGGAGGAGATCGACGCCGGCCACCAGGTCTACGTGGTCTGCCCCAAGATCGGCGAGGACGACGACGGCGACTTCACCCCGGGGGAGGCCGAACCGTCCGCCGCGGACCTGGAAGGCGAGAACGGCGCGCGGGAGCTCGCCTCCGTCACCGGCGTGGTGGAACACCTTCGGGACGAACCGGCCCTCACCGGAGTACCGGTGGCGCCCCTGCACGGCCGGCAGGACCCGGTGCTGAAGTCCGGGACCATGGCCTCCTTCGCGGCAAACGAGACCAAGCTGCTGGTCTCCACCACCGTGATTGAGGTCGGCGTGGACGTGCACAACGCAACCCTCATGGTGATCCTGGACGCGGACCGCTTTGGCATCTCCCAGCTCCACCAGCTGCGCGGACGGGTGGGCCGCGGCGGCCTGCCCGGGACCTGCCTGCTGGTCACCACCCTGGAACCGGGCCACCCGAGCAGGCGCCGGCTCGACGCGGTGGCAGCCACCACCGACGGCTTCGCACTTTCCCAGGAGGACCTCAAGCTTCGCCGGGAGGGCGACATTCTGGGCGCCTCACAGTCCGGCGGGCGCTCCACGCTGAAGCTCCTTCGTGTGCTCGAACACGAGGACCTGATCGCCCGGGCCCGGCAGGACGCCCAGCGGATCGTGGCCGCTGATCCCTCGCTGGCAAACCAGCCCCGCCTCCTGGCGGCAATCGACGAATACCTGAACCCCGAAAAGGAGGCGTTCCTTGAACGCGGCTAGGACCACCAGCCAGGCAGACACGTCCACGGGGCTTGGCGCATGAGCCGGATCATTTCCGGGGCCGCCGGCGGTAGCCCCCTGGTGAACGTCCCGGGGAACTTGACGCGGCCCACGACGGACCGCGTCAAGGAAGCGCTGTTTTCCCGGCTCGACGCCTTCGACGTCATTGCCGGCGCCCGCGTGCTGGATCTGTATGCGGGGTCGGGTTCGCTGGGGGTGGAGAGCGGCAGCCGCGGGGCCGACACCGTGGACCTGGTCGAATTCGATGCCAAGGCATCCTCGGTCTGCCAGCGGAACGCGGACCTCATTAATACCGTCACGGGCCGCAAGGTTGTCTCCGTGCACCGCTCCAAGGTCGAATCCTTCCTGGACCGGACCTCTGAGACCGTGCGCTGGGACCTGGTGTTCATGGACCCTCCCTACCCGCTGGATGAACCGGCCGTGGCCGCCGTGCTGGCCAAACTGGTGTCGCATCTGAGCGAGGGAGCCGTGGTTGTAGTGGAACGCTCATCCCGTACCCCCGAACCGGCCTGGCCCGAGGGCATGGAACGGTTTGCCGAGAAGAAATACGGGGAAACCCGGCTGTGGTTCGCGGAACCCGGCGTGGAAGCCGCGGACGAACCGGCCCGGGACGAACCCGCAGCGGACCAGTCGGCAGTGGATTAGCCGGCAGTGGATTAGCCGGCAGTGAATTAATCGGACAGCACGTCCAGCGCGACGCCGGCGAGCAGCCTCGCCGGATGCGGACCGCGCGCCGTGAGCGCCGCCGTCCAGACCTCCGGCCACGGGCCCTGGGTTCCGGTCAGGATGATGTTCCCGGGATACCGGCCGGTGAACATTCCGGCCTCGGCGAAGGCCGAGACGTCGGCCATGGCCCGGCGCATCGCGGCGACCTGGCTGCGGACCAGGGTCAGCCCGGGCTCGTCGCCCACGTTGACGATCAATACTCCGCGCGGCGTCAGCCTTGCAGCGGCCTCCTGGTAGAACCCGGTGCAGGCGATATGTTCCGGCGCCTCCGGCCCGGAGAAGATGTCCAGGATCACGACGTCGAAGCGCAGCTCCACCGGAAGCCCGGCGAGGGCCTCGCGGGCATCGCCGATCACCGTGTGCAGCTGCGTGCCTTCCGGCAGCGGCAGCTGCGCCAGCACGAAGTCCAGCAGTTCCCGCTCCAGCTCCACCGCGTACTGGACCGAGCCGGGCCGGGTGGCCTGGATGTACCGGGCCAGCGTCAGGGCGCCCGCGCCCAGGTGCAGGGCAGAGATCGGCTCGCCCCACGGCGCGGCGAGGTCCACGACATGCCCGATGCGGCGCAGGTATTCGTAGAAGATGTCGCCGGGATCGGCCAGGTTGACGTGGGACTGCTCCGCGCCGCCGATGCTCAGCACGAAGCCGCCGTCGGTGAAGGGATCCGGTTCGATCACCGCGTGCTGGCCCGTAGTCCGCAGGAACCGCGAGGCGCCGGGCTGCTGCTCCGTGCTCACAGCCTGTCGCGCAAGGTCGCCAGCCGCTCGGCGGCCTCCTCCAGCACGTACAGCTGCTTGCAGAAGGCGAAGCGGAGCAGGCTGCGGGTGCGTTCGGCGCCGTCGGCGTGGCAGAAGACCGGCACCGGGATCGCGGCGACGCCCACCAGGCCCGGTAGCCGGCGGGCCAGCTCCACGGAATCGGTGATGCCCAGCGGCGAGGTATCCACGTTGACGAAGTACGTCCCCTGCGGCGTCAGGACGTCGAGGCCGGCTGCGCGGAGCCCCTCGCTGAGGATGTCGCGCTTGTACCTCAGCGTGTCGGCGATGCCGGTGTAGAACTCGTCCGGCAGGCCCAGCCCCACCGCGATCGCGGCCTGGAAGGGCGTACCGGAACTGTAACTCAGGAACTGCTTGACGGTCCGGGCCGCGGCCACGAGGTGCTCCGGTCCGGAGAGCCAGCCGATCTTCCAGCCGGTAAAGGAGAACGTCTTGCCGGCGGAGGAAATGGTCAGGGTGCGCTCGGCCGCGCCGGGCAGCGTGGCCAGGGGGATGTGCTGCACGCCGAAGGTTAGGTGCTCGTACACCTCATCGGTGACAATGACGGCGTCGTGCCGCGCGGCCAGTTCGACGACGCGCGCAAGCACCTCGCGGGGGAAGACCGCGCCGGTGGGATTGTGCGGATTGTTGACCAGCACCACCCTGGTGCGCGGGCTGAAGGCGGCCTCGAGCGCCGCGAGGTCCGGCATGAAATCCGGGGCCAGGAGCGGGGCTGTGACGTGCGTGGCGCCGGAAAGTCCGATGATGGCGCCGTAGGAGTCGTAGAACGGCTCGAACGTGAGCACCTCGTCTCCCGGACCGACCAGCGCGAGCAGGGACGCGGCGATGGCCTCGGTGGCGCCGGTGGTGACGATGATTTCGGTCTGGGGATCCGGGGCCAGCCCGTAGAACCGCTGCTGGTGGACCGAGATCGCCTCCCGAAGCGGCAGGATGCCCTTGCCGGGGGCGTACTGGTTGGCTCCGGCGGCGATGGCGGCCTGGGCCGCTTCCTTGATCTCCACCGGGCCGTCCTCGTCCGGGAAGCCCTGGCCGAGATTGATGGCGCCCGTCTGCAGTGCCAGGGTGGTCATCTCCTCGAAGATGGTGACACCCAGTGAGCCGTCCGGGGAGAGCAGGTTCGCGCCGGTCGCGGCGCGCTGCCACGGTAGCTGCACGGGGGCATTCAAGGGCTTCTTCCATGCTGACATTCAGTCATCGTATCCCGGGTCCGCGGCCGCGGATGCGGTAGGTTCGGAGCATGAGACGCGCTGTATGCCCTGGCTCCTTTGACCCCATCCACAACGGACACCTCGAAGTCATTGCCCGTGCCGCAGGCCTCTTCGACGAGGTGATTGTGGCCGTGTCCACGAACTACGCCAAGAAGTACCGCTTCAGCGTTGAAGAGCGGATCGACATGGCCAAGGAAACCTTCGCGTCACTGCGCGGGATCGTGGTGGAACCGGTGGGGGAGGGGCTCCTGGCCGAGTACTGCCGCCAGCGTGGCGTCTCCGCGATCGTCAAGGGCCTGCGGTCGTCATCAGACTTCGACTACGAGCTGCCGATGGCGACGATGAACCGGCTGCTGACCGGCGTCGAGACGGTGTTCCTGCCGGCGGAAAGCCACTACCTGCACTTGTCCTCCACTCTCATCAAAGAGGTCTTCACCCTCGGCGGGGACATCTCGGACTTTGTTCCGCGTTCCGTGCTGAAACGGCTGGCCCCGGGCGAGCCGGTCCAGAACCGCCCCCGCAAAGTGTAAGCTTGACCGGTACTCGGCGGCCTGCTGCCGGTTGCGTGGCCCGAAACCAAAGGCCGCTTGTGGTGTGAACCGCGGGCGTGCCCCCGGTTTGAGTCCGTCCGGAAGTTCAGGCTAAGATAGTACGTCGGTCATATGTTCAACAGGAGTTCTCATTAAACGAGATGCTAGTTCGCCCTTGGCGTTCGACGTCAAGGACCTCGGACGCAGTCCGGGAAGCATGCGAACGCTGACGGAACATGTACCCGCACCAAGTGATCTTGGTGTGGCACTCATTGGCGTGCAGGAAGGCTCGGATGTCGAGCTGGACCTGCGGCTTGAGGCCGTACACGAAGGAATTCTGGTATCAGGAACCGCAATCGTCGCTGTAACGGGCGAATGCGGCCGATGCCTGGATCCCCTTGCGTATGACCAAGAGGTCGATGTGCAAGAACTTTTCTTCTACGAGGACGCTGTGTTCTCCGACGAGGAAGACGAAGATGAGCAACGTCGAGTCGAGCACGATCTGATCGATCTTGAGCCGGTGTTGCGGGACGCAGTTGTCACCATACTGCCGTTCCAGCCGGTGTGCCGGGAAGACTGCCAGGGCCTTTGCTCCGAATGTGGAGTACGCCTGGAAGACGAGCCGGGGCATCACCACGAGGTCGTAGATCCTCGCTGGGCCGCCCTGGCTGACTTGGCTAAGCCTGACCGGCAAAACTGATTTGTAAGTGTTTTTCTAGAGAGAAATGAGTTAGCCGTGGCTGTC
>JBKPJW010000494.1:0-9466 GCA_046730875.1 Actinomycetota bacterium
GCTGGCGACCGACGGCGGGTGGATCGACATGGCGGCCCGCGCCCCGATCATGGACACCGCGCGGGCGCATGATCTCCTGGGGTGGACGCCGCGACGGACCTCGCTGGAGTCGTTGACTGAAATGCTGGACGGCCTCGGCGCAGGCAAGGGGCGGCACGCCTCACCGCCACTCACACCCCGGTAACCACTTCCTTTAGCCTTTCACGGGGCAGTCGAGGCCGCCCAAATCCTGACCCTTGTCTTATTGAAAGGCATCGGTCACGTCGATGTCGAACCGATCTGCAAGAACGGCTCCGGCTTGAGGCTTCACCGGTCGGGAAGGTCTGCTTGAATCTGTTCCACAATGGTGCGGGCAGTCTGCTCCTCGCCGAGGATCCGGAAGTGCCCGGCCGCCTGGAGCCGGATATTCCTGGCTCCGGGCAGGATGCTGCCCTCGGGGATATGCGGGTCGTAAACGCCGTAGATGGACGTGATCCGGTGATTAATGGTTTCTTCCCGGGCCATTCGGAGGGTCAGGGCGTTGCGGGGTGAGAAGGCGCGGAGGCTGGGGATGAGCAGGTAGCAGGCGTAGCGCGACCCGGAGAACGGTGTGCAGACTGCAACCATGTGGTCAATGCGCAGGTCCGGGTCAAGGGCAAGCATGATGTATTTTCCGATGAGGCCACCCTTGCTGTGAGCCACGATGACCGCGTTGTCCAGGCCGGCAGCAGCGATGTGCTCGGCCACGAGCCGGGCGGCGGTCGGGACGTCGAGCCGGTTTCGCTGGAGAAGAGTCACGACGTGAACGGGGTGGCCCGCCCGGTGCAGGGCCGTGATCAGGGGCAGCATGAACTGCCAGTTCTCGTACACGCCCGGGATTACCACGACGGGGCTGCGGTGACCGCTGTGGAAGGCGTCGGCCGGGGTGCGGGAGACCGCACCCCGGATCTGCCACCCCGCCGCGTAGGCGTAGTCCCGGATCCACCAGCCCGCCCTGCGGAATGCTCCGCTCACGGACTATTTCTTCTTGGAATTCTTGGGTCCGTTGGGCTCTTTGGGTTCCTTCTTGGGCTCCTTGGGATTGTCGGCGTCCTTGAGTTCCACTTCTGCGGTGGCCTGAATCAGTGCCAGCAGTTCAGGATCGAGTCCGGGTGCGAATTCCTCGCGGCGTTCCGGTGAGATGGTCATCGGGAACCCGTCCGGCATGACGTCGGTGCTCAGTTCAGTGCCGTCATTCGACGGCGAGGCGCCCCGGTACAGCTTGCCTGCTTCGCTGAGGTTGTCGGCGCTGAACGTGTACTGGATGCTCTGCAGGCCCCTGTCCAGGAGCTCCTTCACTTCCGGGAACTGCTCGGCATTGGTTTTCGGGATCGGGAGGACCTTGCCCCAGTTCACGCCGAGGCTTTCCAGGGCCTTCGCAAAGGCGTTCTCATGGGCCTGATCCCTGACGATGAGGTAGGCGATGGTAGACCGCGCCGTCTTGTTTTCAGTCATTTCGTAGATCCGGCACTTCTGCAGCCGCCCGGTGGACTCCAGCATCAGGTTGTACAGCAGATCCAGGACCAGGTTCCCGCTGTTGTACACGTACGACCCGCTCCACGGGTTACCGGCGGCGTCCACCGGCAAGGCACCCTGTGCGCCGACCAAGTAGTGGTGGATGTTGCTGGTATCCAGCGCGATCTTCAATGGCGTGGCTCCCTGCGCGCCGGGCTGGTCCACGGGGTCGGTCTTCTTGCCCTGGTATTGGGGAGACCCGTCCAGCAGCCGGGAGATGGTGGTGCCGATCAGTTCGACGTGACTGATCTCCTCGGTACCGATGCCCTGCAACAGGTCCTTGTACGGCTTCGCGGCTGCGTCGCCGCGGAAGTTCATGCTCTGGAACAGGTACTGCATCATGGTGCGCATCTCGCCGAACTGTCCGCCCAGGCCCTCCTGCAGCGCGTTGGCTGCTGCGGGATCCGGCTCGTCGACGGCGATTTCGTTGATCAGTTGCTGGGTGTGCAGGTACATGGGCTAGGTCCTCGCTCTGTGCTCTGAAGCTTGTCCTGGTTCTCTTCAATTCCGGGACCGTGCCTCACAGCCCGGACCCGTTCTTCCTGCGGTGCGGGCAACCGCACGCTCTAACCATAAGCATGCTTAGTATCCTTGGCAAGGATTATCCCCCTCGGGCGGGCCGGATGCCCGGCTCGTCCCCGGCCGCACGTTGCAGGAGCAAACCGACACCAAAGTGAGGTCACATCTGGTCCGTTCCCTGATCTTGCTGGCACACTGAGCCGATGACCGAACCTCAGCATCATTCCCGACGGCCCGGTATCCGCGCAGCGATGTTCGTAGACTTCGACAACGTCTATACGGGCCTGATGGCGCTGGACCCGGCGGCCGCCAAGCGGTTCGCCGAGGATCCCAAGCACTGGACCGAGGCGCTGGCCAACGGCGGCGCGGGCGAGGAATCCCGGCGCTTCCTGATCCGCAATTGCTACCTCAACCCGGTGATCTACTCCAAGTACCGGCCGTACTGGACCCGGGCGGGCTTCCGCGTGATCGACTGCCCCTCGCTCACCCAGCGGGGCAAGTCCAGTACCGACATCAACCTGGTGCTGGACGCCATGGATGCGCTGTCCGGCGCGGCCCATGTTGAGGAATTCTTCGTAGCGTCGGCGGACGCGGACTTCACCTCCCTGGTCCAGCGGTTCCGGGCGGCTGACCGCATGACAACTGTCATCGCCACGGGCGCCGTGGCGTTCGCATACCGGGAGATGGCCGACAGCGTGGTGGAGTCCCACGACTTCGTGGCAATCCTGAACGGAACCCCAGCCGGTGTCCCCCGCATGGTGGCGACCGCCGGACTCGGCGCCCCTCTGCGCACTGCACCAGGCGTCCAAGGGTCCGCGACGACGGCGGCCGACGAGGTCCGCTCCCTGGTGCAGGCAGCGCCGGGCCCGGTCACCGGCGCAGTCGCTGCGCACCGGGCCCTGACCGCAGACCCGTCGCTGAAAACGGACTGGGGCGGGTTCGGTAAATTTGGGGCCTGGATCGCGCAGATCGGTCAGGGCGTTCAGTACTCGTCCACGCCGTCGCCCGGGTGGGTATGGGATGCGAAGCGGTTTTCGCCGGAACTCTCCTCGCTGGTGCCCGAAGGCCGGCCGGCGATCGAGGAGCAGGTCACCCGGGTCACGGACGTGCCGGCGCTTTCCGCCGAACAGTTCCGCCAGGTTTTCCTCTCACTCGAGGCGAAGCTGCGCGAGCACCCGGGCAACCGCGGAGAACTGGCGCGCTCTGTCCGGGACGACTGCGTTGCGGCCGGTCAGCCGGTGTCCCGCTCGGCCGTCAACTTCGTGATCCAGGGCGTGGTGTACGCCGGCGGTTCCCTCACGGGCGACATCCCGGCCAGGGAACTCGCTGCCGCGTGGACCAGAAATGTTGAGGAGCTGTGCCGGCTTGCCCTCATGGAGTTCGACGATGCGGAAAAGCTCGCGCTCCGGCGCTGGTCCGGCGGCGGGCTGCTGGAGTCCAGCCAGAGCGCCAAGTGACCGACAGCGGACGACGGCGGGACGTTCCGCCGTCGCCTCCTTGCGTTGGGAGCCGCGGATCTCGAGAGATCTGAGCAAATTAAGGCTCGCCGCTATCGTTGGGCTACAGACCGCTCTTGATAATCCGGCCGGCCCTCAAATCCTAGCTGGAGGCGTCGCCCGTTAGGCCGGCTCCTACGGGCTTGGACAACGATGACCACAGGTATCGGATGGCGCGTTCGACGTTGTCGGGGTCTGCTCCGGCGATGAGCTGGAGCACGAGGCCGTCCAGGGCGGCGAATGTCGCCTGCGCCACGGCAAAGTCCTCGCTGATGCCCAGGTTTCGCAGTCCCGTGGACAGCGCGGCGATATAGCTCTCATAGAGGCGGCGGACTGCACCCGCCAGCTCCGGGCGCCGTCTTGCCTCAAGGATCATCTCGTACTGGAACGTCTGCATATCCGGATTCTCGCGGATGAGCTCCATGATGCTGCGGCAGAACTCGTCCTCTGTGGCGGGAAGAGACTCCAGCCCGGACAGGCCGATGGACTTGTTGACTGACCACTCCAGTGCGGCCTCAATGAGGGCGTCCCGGGTGCCGAAGTGGTGCGCGATGAGGGTGTTATTGACGCCCGCCAGCTCGGCCACGGCGCGGTACGTCATCCCGCGCAGGCCTTTCTGCGCCACGACATGCACCGTTGCAGCCAGCAGCGCTTCCCTCCCCGTGCCGTAACCGGCGTGAGCGTACCCGTTCATATCAGCGAGTCTAGCCGCCCGGATGAAGCTCTTGACTCACCGACTAAGCAGATGCTTAGATGTGATGCATCGCACAACTCAGCAAATGCTGATTTTCCTCATTTCATCTCTCGGGAGTAGCCATGACCACATCAACGAATGCCATCGAATTCACCGTCCACGACGCGTTCGACCCGAAAAAATACGAGCCCTTCATCCTGGGGCAGGTGCAGTGGGTGCGCCGTCCGGGTGACGGAAACCGCCCCGACCTCGCCGCCGGCTTCTGGCACGTCACCCCGGAGGAGGCTCCCGAACCGTTCGACCTGCTCATCGAGGCCGATGAGACCATCCACATCATCGAAGGCCACCTGCATATTGAGGTCACTGGCGGTGAATCCTTCGATCTGAGGCCGGGCTCTGCGGCCTCCTTCAACAAGGGCGCCCGGACCCGGTGGACCGTCGTCGAAACCACCACCGAGTTCTTCGTCTACTCCTGATACCGGCTCCACGACCACCAAGAAGGCCTTGTCATGACTGAAACCATCTCCCCCGCCGCACACGCTGACGTCATAATCATCGGCGCGGGCTTTGCCGGTCTTACCGCCGCCCGTGAGCTGCGCCAGGCCGGCCGGTCCGTCATCGTTCTGGAAGCCCGCGACCGCATCGGCGGACGGACCTGGACAGACACCCGGCTGGGGCGTCCGCTGGAGATGGGCGGCACCTGGGTGCACTGGACCCAGCCCTACGTCTGTGCGGAAATGAAGCGCTACGGCATCGGCACGGTCCAGAGCCCGGTCCCTGAAACGGCCTACTGGTGGGCAGACGGCCGCCGCCATCAGGGCGATCCGGAGCAACTCCTGAATGACATCGACGAGTCCAACCGCAAGCTCATGGAGGACTCCCGGCGGTATTTCCCCGAACCCTTCTCGCCATTTGCGAACCCGGAGATCACCAACATTGACGCGGCGCCCCTGCCCAAGAAAATCGCAGAACTCCGGGTCAGCGAGTATTCGAAGGACATCTTGGAGTCCTTCTGGGCGCTGAACTTCAATGGCCCCATCGACGATGCGGCGTTCACGCAGGCCCTGCGGTGGGTGGCCCTGACCAACGGCGACTGGATGGTCAACTTTGAAGCGTGCGCCACCTTCAAGATCCAAGGAGGAACCGGCGCACTGATCACCGCCATCGCGGCGGGCACCGATATCCGGCTGAACACTACCGTCCTCGGCGTCGAACAGGACGACGACGGCGTGACCGTAAGGACCGCGGCCGGCTCGGTTCACCGCGGGAACCACGTGATCTGCACTCTTCCCCTGGGCGCCCTGGCCGGGATCTCCTTCGTCCCGGCGCTCCCGGCTTCGAGCAGGAAGGCCGTTGCCGACGGTCAGGTGTCGAAAGGCATCAAGGCCTGGATCAGGGTCGAGGGAACGCTGCGGCCGTTCGTGGCCCTGGGGTCCGCAGACTGGCCCCTGAATTTCGCCCAGACGGAGTACGACCAGGAGGGCGAGACCATCCTGGTCGCCTTCGGCCCGGATTCCGCGCGGCTGGACGCCACCGACCTCACGCAGGTCCAGGCCGCCCTCGATCTGCTCGTGCCGGATGCCGAGGTTCTGGACGTTGCCAGCCACGACTGGAGGGCAGACGTCTTCTCGGGAGAAACGTGGCCGATGCACCGGCCCGGGTACCTCACTGAATCCCTCGCCAACTTCCAGAAACCGCAAGGCCGCCTGATCATGGCCGGCGCCGATTACGCCAACGGCTGGGGCGGCTTCATCGATGGCGCCATCGAAAGCGGCCTCGAGGCTGCACTCACCATCCAGAAAAGGAAAGTATCGTGACCGCGGTCCCGCCTGCCGCGCCCATGCCGGCTTTGCATCAGCTGCCCGACGGCGCGGCGTCCCTCAGTCCGCGAACATCGTCAGCGTCCGCCGCCTGAAGGCCTGTCAGTCGCTTTCCCACCTGGATAACAGCGGAACGAATCTTCGCTTCATTGCCCAGCGTCAGAAACTGGAGCATGAGCCCATCCAGGGCTGCGAAGACTGCAAGAGAAGCCTCCCCCTCGGTGTCGACGCCCCGCTGGCGCAGCGCCGTCTCGACCGTACCCACGTAGTTCTCATAAAGGCGTTCCACCATGGAACGGATCTCGGGTTTCCGCCGTGCCTCCAAGAGCATTTCAAACTGAAACAGCTGCAGCTCCGGCTCCGCGGACACCGTCGCCATCAGGGCATCAGCGAATCCTTCATCGAAGTCCGCGATCTCCGCCAGGCCTGTTTCATCGATGGAACGCTTCACTGCCCACTCCATGGTTGCGCTGAGAAGCCCCTCAATCGAACCGAAATGGTGCGTCACCAGGGTGTGGTTCACGCCGGCGCGGGCGGCAACCGAGCGATACGTCACTCCCCGGAGACCTTTTTCCGCGACAACATCGATCACGGCGGAAAGCAGCGCGTCGCGGCCGTCTCCGTACGGCAACCTCCGTGAATCCTGGCTCATAAAACGAGTTTAGCCTCGATCGACGCCGCGGATCGGACCATTGACAGTCAAAACTAAACAGATGTAGAGTTTTGGATGTGGCCGCGATCACTTCTTTGGATTCCAGGCCGAGAACAGCTTTTCGCCCTTCATCTTCCGCACGATGACGTGCGACAGCAGGGCTCACCGCCATCTCTCCCGCACGCCAGTGCACTCCCGAAAGAGCCAAATCATGAATGCAGAAACTGGTCGAATCCCCACAGATCTTGGGGTTGAGGAACCTGCCGTCGCAGCCTCCGCGGCTAAGCTGAGGCCGAACAAGCTGGGCGTCCTTGCTGTGGCGTTCTTTGCGATCGCCGCGGCCGCCCCGATGGCCGCCGTCGTCGGCGCCAGCCCTGTCTTGTTTTCCGCCAGTGGCCCGGGAGCCCCGGTGGTTTACGCCATGGCGGCGCTGCTGGTGGCCCTCTTCTCCGTGGGATACCTCCGGATGAGCCAGCACATCACCAACGCCGGCGGTTTCGTCGCCTACATAGCGAGGGGACTGGGCACCAAATGGGCCACCGGGGGCGCGGGGATTGCCATCCTGACCTACGTCAGCCTTCAGGTAGGCCTTTGGTCGCAGTTTGGTGTGTTCGCCCAGCAGCTCGTGGAAAGCATGACCGGGCTCAATCTCCCGGTGTACGCGTGGATCGTCATCGTGATGGCTGTAACCACCGGGCTGACAATGAAGGGAGTGGACGCCAGCTTGAAAGTGCTGGGTATCCTCATCCTCGGTGAGACGCTCGTTGTCGCGGCCCTGATTATTTCCCTCGTTGCCCAGAAGGGCCTGGGAATCTTCACCTTCGAAGGCTTCACGGCCTCCAGCGTTTTCGGTCCGGGTCTGGGCATCTCCTTGCTGTTTGCCTTCGCCTGCTTCACGAGTTTCGAGGCGACCGTCGTATTCGCCGAAGAAGCGGTCAACCCCCGCCGGACGATCCCCCGCGCAGCCTACCTCGTGATCGCCTTCATCGGGCTTTTCTACACACTGTCCACATGGGCCATCAGCGGCGCGGTTGGCATCGACCGGATCCAAACTGAAGCTACCGACAATCCTGCAGGCATGATTTTCGACCTGGCTGATGCCAGCGCCGGAGCCTGGCTCAGCGTCTCGATGCAGATCCTGGTCGTCACCAGCTTTATTGCCATGCTGCTGGGCCTGTCCAACATGTTTGCCCGGTATCTGTTCGCACTGGGCCGAGCCGGCACCCTGCCTTCCAAGCTCGCCTCCGTCTCCACAAGCGGAGCACCGTCCTTTGCAGGACTTGCCAACGCCGTCGTCGTTTTGGCCATCATCAGTGCCTTCCTCCTGACCGGAGCGGACCCCATCACCACCGTTTTCGCATGGTTCGTGGCCCTGGGCACTGCTGGATTCATCAGCATTCTTCTGTTGACCTCAGCCGCGATTATCGTCTTTTTCCACCGGAACCGAATCCGGGACAACCTCTGGGTCACCCTGATCGCTCCGTCCCTGTCCTTCGTGGCTTTCATCCTCATCGGATACCTGACCCTCGAGAACTACGACGCCCTTCTGGGCGGTGAAGGCGGCGTCGCCCGTTGGCTCCTGCTCGGCATCCCGGCCTTCCTTGTAGCCGGAGTGGTCCGCGGAGCGCAGAAACCCAGCATCGACTATGCCTCCGAAATTCTCTGACCCATCCCGCCCAAACACCAGACAAGACAGCTCACCAGCAATAAAAGGAACCACAACATGACTACCGCCGAAGTTCAGGACTACATTCCCGAAGACCAGTGGCCGCCCGTATCAACCATGCTCGACGGCTTCGGGGATCAGACCCTCCCCGCATCCCCCGTACTGTCCGGGACCACACTCCGGATCCCGGCAGGCGACGGATCCAACGTAGAGTACACGTTCGCTGACGCCTCCTCCCTGACCTGGACCATCGCCGGAAACAACGGCGAACCGAGCAGCCGGACCGCCGCCTACAAGGCCATCGAGGCCCGTCCCGGTATCTTCATCATCGACTTCATTCGGGGCGAAGGCTTCGACGCCGAGAACGTCACCATAGTCTTGGACCGCAATACCGGCGCCGTCACGACGGCGGTCTCCCGCTTCGTCACCCGTGATGGAAAAACCCGCAGCACCACCGACTTCAGCCACACCAACACGGAGGGATCGAGCGCTCAGCACCAGCGCTCCACCGCTCTGGTGGGCAAGCGGATCTACTACCGCTACAGCGACATCGAAACCTACGAACATATCTACCTGAACGCGGGCACCTTCACTTGGAATTGCATCCGCGGCGGCGAGGCAGGTCTCGCCGACACGGACCGCTGCATGACATGGGACGTCACCGAGGACCTGTTCATCTTCTTTTGGACAGAAAAGGTCATGACAGTCGAAGCCGTACTGCTTGTGGACCTCCGGGAGCAGCGCTCCATCGGGCGCATGTTCGGCTGGGACGATCCCGCCTCCGAACCGGTGGTCCTTCCCTTCAACTCCCGTCTCAGCGTCCTGAACACCACCGAATACCCCCAGGACACCCACAAGCACTAGCCCGGCGGGCCCACCCGTCCTGCAGCGCCGAATGGTACTGCACCCGCTTACTCATAGAGGAGTACCCCTTGGAAACTTACGATGCCCTGCTGGCCTCGATCACCCCGGCCACCGGGAAGACCCGGACCATCCTCGACCCCGCGACCGGCACCGTGGTCGGCGAAGCCCCGGTCCACACCCTCGAGGACCTCGAGACCGCGGTCAGCGCCGCCGCCGCGGCGC
>JBKPJW010000495.1:0-2661 GCA_046730875.1 Actinomycetota bacterium
CGTCCAGACCGGTGGGTCCGGTAGACATCGGCCGGCTTTTTCGTGCGCATGTAATGCTCGAAGCCCTTATTCACGTGCCCACCGCGGCCCCTGTCTCCCACCGGGCACGGCGCTCGGGCCCCTTCACATGCGGTGGTGGCTTCAGATCCACTCGTCTGAGACGCCCGGGACTGTGCCGTCCCGGTGCACCGCGACCATCTGGGCTGCGCTCATCCCCCTCAGGTACCCCTCGGCTGCCTGCGCGGCGGTGATCCCAGCATCGACGAGCCTCATTAGGTCGTGCTCGTCCGGCAAGGCTGACAGCCTGGCCGCCCGCGAGGTCCCGGCCAAGACCTGCGCCCCGAATAGGATCAGGCGACGCTCGACGTCGAGACCGCGCCTCTCGCCGTCGGCGGCACGCGAGAGGGCGTCGGCGAGCCTCATTGTGCGGGCATCCCGTGGGATCTGCGCGGCGAAGTCGCCGCCGTGCCGTACAGCGAGCCGGTAGACGCCTGTCTTGACCTCGTTCGGGGTCGCCGGGCCGATCCCGAAAAGCTCGATCCAGCCGCTGATGTCCTCGGCCCGGACTGACTGGCCTACGCCCGACTTCAGGCCGGTCAGCAGCCCGCTCAGGGTACCCTCGTCGTCCTCCGCGTCGAGGAACCGCGAGATGCCGATCTGGAGGATGTCTTGCAGATCGATCCTGCGCTCCTGCACGGCGGCCCAAACCGTCGTGTTCCTTCGGAGCTTGCCGAGCAGGTCCTCCCCCAGCTTCTCCCCGAAGCCCTCCGGGTCCTCATAGAACGACAGGGGGGAGTGCTGGAAGCGGTCGAGCACCTCCGAAGGCATCGCCGCGCAGCGGAGCGCGGCCTCCGCGGCGTCGTGGTTGTCCTCGACGAGATCGTCGAGCCCTTGCTCTTCGAGGAACGCGACGGCCTCGTCCGCCGTGGTGATCCCCGCGTCGAGTAGGGCCACGGCAGTCTCCGGGGACGCCACGCAGAGGACTTCGCAGAAGTTGTATGGAGTGGCCGTGAACTCGAACTCGGCCTTGCGTCCCCCACGGATCGTCCGCTTGGCGAGGGCGTCCAGCAGGCTGTTGCCACTCGGGAGGTCGCGAGCGTACGTCTCCACGACGCGGCGGTGCACATCGTAAGACGGAGCGTCCGGAAACCTCCTCCCCGGCACGGGATCGCTGCCCATACGTCCGAGACTAGACCCTTCCCGCGCAGTCTGAGGTCCTCGGGACGGGAACCCCGGATGCCTTGAGAGGCATGCCGACCGATTTCGTCTCGTCCCCGGTCGGCCAATTGCCGATTCTCATTTGGCCTCTCTTGGCTTTAAAATTGGGCATGGTTTACCTTGCTCCCGGTCACTGACTTGGCGGCGAAACCGACCTCGCGTGTCTTCAGGATGAGGTATCTTGCGGTGCGGCGGTTGTTTTGAACTGGGGGCCTGTTCACCATGGAAGCGTGGGAACGAAGGACAGGCGGCACCGGCTTGTGGTTGCCCTGTGCCTGCTGGTCCCGCTAAGCGGCACTGCGGGATGCGCCTATGAATACCCCGAACCCGAACGCACCCCAACAGCTGGCTCCGGACCCGTTTACACGCCAACAGCTGACCCGGCGCCGGTAACAGGTACCCAGAAGCCATACATCGATCCGCAGATCCTGGCCCGGGAAGCTAAGAACTACGCTGAGCTGGACCGGCTCCTCGGGGCATCATCGGAGCCAGTCCTCCTTTCCGAGACGGGGCCACTGGACGGCCCACTCAGGGGCTTTGGCAGTACCGAGAACGTGCCCGCGGCCGGGCAGTACACTGTCACCGCCGCCTGTGTTGGTGCTTCCGGCGCGAAGGTCGCCGTGGGACAAGAGCATCCGGGTGCGCCCTTCCGGCCGATGGAGCTCGCGCTGGATTGCGCCGGGGCCACTTCGCAGGTTGTTGTACTTCAGCAGGGGTACGTTTTCGCTCACCTGTTGCTGCCCGGCCCGGGCGATACGCCCTGGACAGGGGCGGTGGGCGGTGTTCGTGTGACATGGACAAGCTGAGGAACCTCATGCCAGCAATCTACGTAAGCACGGTTACTCCGTACCTGTCGATAAGCCTCGGCGTCGACCAAACGGTGAAACCGCAGGCCGCAGTCGCTCCAAATCCCCGGCGGCCGCACCACCAGGTCGGACATTTGTTCCAGCCCCGAGGCTGTCAGAGATCGGCCAACCCCAGTCCATCGTTGTACCCCGCGCCCCCAAAAGTTCGAAGCACCAGAACGCATCTTGGCTGCTTCCACTGACGTTTGCAGGACAAACAGCACCAGCAACTCCCCTGGCGTCCCGGAGACTCTTTCCAAGAAAGTTCCTAACCAATGTCAGCGGAGTCGTGTCGTCCCCACGGCAGAGAACCATGAAACAGGTGTCGGCCCCCCTCCCTGACGCCCACGTTCGGGCAATGACGTGCTCGCTCCGACGATCGTGCTCCCAGGAGGAATACCACGGCAGCCGCTCACGACTCTTGCAGCATCGGGAGCAGCGAAATTAGCTGTGACCTAACTCATGGAAAACTCTTGACAAGTTTGTACAAATCTTTCCATACTGGTGAGGCAAGGGTTTCAAGGAAGCAACTGGAGGACAAATGTCGGCCAAACTCACGGACGTCGCAAAGCTCGCCGGTGTATCACTGGCAACGGCG
>JBKPJW010000496.1:0-8998 GCA_046730875.1 Actinomycetota bacterium
GGTGTGCAGCATGGAGGTCATCCAGTAGGAGAACTGCTGGGCCTTCCACACCCTGTCGATGGATATCTGCACCGGCACAGGGGCGTCTGCCGGGGCGCCGACAGGGGCATCTGCCCGGGCGCCGGCCGGGCTCTAGCGAGCGACCGGCCAGCCGGTGTAGGCCTCCGCAAGGTAGGCGCGGCCATGCCGGGAGGACACCACGGAATGGAGCTCCCCGAGCTGGCGGGCACGGGAGAAGTCGTCGGCGTCGGCGGCGGTGTGCAGCATGGAGGTCATCCAGTAGGAGAACTGCTGGGCCTTCCACACCCGGTCCAGGGCGCGGTCGCTGTAGGCATCCAGGAGCGCTGGGGAGCCGGTGGCATAGAAGCGGTCCAGTCCTTCGAAGAGGAACTGGACGTCGTTCAGCGCCAGGTTCAGGCCCTTGGCGCCGGTGGGCGGAACCGTGTGGGCCGCGTCGCCGGCGAGGAACAGATTGCCGTGCCGCATGGGGGCGTGGACAAAGCTGCGGAATTTCAGGACCGTCTTGTCGATCACGGGGCCTTCCTTCACTTCGAATCCGTTGCCGTTGACGCGGCTGCGGAAGGCGTCCCAGATCCGCTCGTCGTCCCAGTTGTTGACGTCCTCGTTGGGGTCGCACTGGAAGTACATCCGCTGGACGGTTTCGGTCCGCTGGCTGATCAGGGCGAAGCCGTTGGCGGAGTTGGCGTAGATCAGCTCGTCGGCGCTGCGCGGCGCCTCGGCCAGGACGCCGAACCAGGCGAAGGGATATTCGTGGCGGTACCACTTGCGCTGAGCCTCAGGAATCTGGACACGGCAGTGGCTGCGTGAACCGTCCGCGCCGGCGATGAAGTCGGCCTGGAGTTCGTACTCGACGCCGTCCGCATCCGTGAACCAGATCTTGGGCTTGGCCTCGATGTCATGGATGGTGGAGTCGGTCACGCCGTACCGGACGTCCCCGCCGTCGGCCTTCCGGCGTGCGGACAAGTCCAGGAAAACGTCGGTCTGCGGGTAGAGCCAGACCGATTCCCCGACGAGGTCCTGGAAGTCGATCCGGTGGCTTTCGCCGTTGAAGCGCAGTTCGATTCCGTCGTGGCGGTCGCCGTCGCGCAGCACGCGGTCCGAGACACCGCTGTCCACGAGCATGTTGACCGAGCCGTGTTCCAGGATGCCGGCGCGGACTGTTTCGGCGATCTCCTGGTGACTGCGGAGTTCGACGACGGTGGATTCAATGCCGGCCTTTGCCAGCAGATGGGACAGCATGAGCCCGGCCGGGCCGGCACCCATGATCGCAACCTGGGTGGTGATGACTTTTCGCTGTGCCATGCGCTTCTCGCTTCGTTGCGGGGTCCCGGCGATCTGGAGCACGGGACCGGTGGCTCTTCCGGTTAATAGCGTGCTCCCCGAGGCGTGATTCGCGTTACAGCGATTCCGATGAATGGAATCCGGTATTGGCGCGAGGCTCACCAAGCCGCCGGCCGATTCCGCGGGCCGCAGTCTGGAGGGCGGGAACGAGCGCCTGCAGGCGCATCTCGCGGAGGGGAACCACGACGCCGAGGGCCGCCACGGCGCGGCCCCTGTGGTCCAGCACGGGGACGGCGATTCCCCACGTGTCCGGGTCTATGACACCGGCCAGCTGCGCATAGCCCTGCCGGGCGGCCTCAGCCAGAAGGGCGCGGAGGTCCTCCGGGGCCAATCGGCCGGCGGGATCACTGAACCCTTCGAGGTACTCGGCCTGGACGTCAGGGGGCTGATTGGCCATGAGCGCCAGCCCGGCGGAGGACACGTGCACGGGCATCCTTCCGGCCACCTGTGCACGGTTGGCGGCGGAACCCCGACGGGACAGCCGCTCCACAAACAGCACCTCCCCACCATCCAGCACGGCGAGGTTCACGTTCTGGTTGAGCACCTGCTGGATGTCCTCCATGAAGGGCAGTGCGGCCCGGCGCAGCTCAAGCGTGGGCGAATTGCGGTTGGCGAGCTCCCAGAGCCGCAGGCCCAGGCTGACCGAGCCGCCGGGGCCGACGTCGACCAGTCCGTGTCCGGCCAGCTGCCTGACCAGCCTGTGTGCCGTGGTCAGGGGGAGCTCCGCCCTGGCCGCAAGCTCGGAGAGCTGCAGTGCCGTGCCGCCTTCGGGGAAGGCGGCAATCAGGCGCAGGACCCGGTCCACCACCGAGTCGCCGGAGTTCGAATTGGCCACCCGGCCCCTTCCATTGAATGGGTTTAAGTGTTCCGCGTAACTCCTTCGAGTGATAGAACTCTCACGATAGGGAACGTCCGGACAACGCTTGCCGGGCACACGGAATCACGTCAAGAATAGCGCTGAGGTAGCAATGTCAATGTCGTCATTGGGTAACAAATCACGGTGGCCCGTGTGGCTCTGCTGGCTGGCCATGGTGCTGGACGGCTTTGACCTGGTGGTTCTCGGCACCGTCATCCCGACCCTGATCAAGACCCAGGAACTTGGCTTCGACGCGGTCGGGGCAACGTTCGCGGCCACCATTTCCCTGGTAGGCGTGGGGCTCGGAGCGCTCTTCATCGCCCCGCTCTCGGACCGCCTGGGCCGGCGAAACCTGTTGGTGGCCTGCGTGGCCTGGTTCTCGCTCTTCACCATCGCTGTCGTCTTCGCACCGAACGTGGCATGGTTCAGTACGTTCCGGCTGCTCGCCGGCCTCGGCCTGGGTGCCTGCCTCCCCGCCGCGCTGGCCTACATGAACGACTATGCGCCGGCCGGAACGGCCGGAAAGTCCACTACCCGGACCATGACCGGATACCATGTCGGCGCCGTGGCCACGGCGTTCCTGGCCCTCATGGTAATTCCGAACTGGCGGACCATGTTCATAGCGGGCGGCCTGGCCGGCTTCGCCCTGGTTCCCTTCCTGTGGTTCAAGCTTCCGGAAACGCTCCCGGCCGTGCACCACGTGCCCGCGCCCGCCGCCGGGGACCGCAAGGAGGCCGCCGTCCCGGCCCGCGCAGGGGCCGCGCCCGCGGCGGCGCGGGACGGGGAGCGCGCCAGTTTCCGAGACCTGGGCCGCAAGCCTTACCCGCTGATCGCAGCCGGCGTGGCCGTGGCGTCCTTCATGGGGCTGCTGCTGGTCTACGGCCTGAACACATGGCTGCCGCAGCTCATGGCCTCCGCGGGGTACAGCCTGAACGCCGGCCTCGCCTTGCTCCTGGTCCTGAACGTCGGCGCCGTGGTGGGTCTCCTGATTGCAGGGGTCCTGGCGGACCGACACGGCACCAAGAAGATCGTGCTGCTCTGGTTTGGGCTCTCCGCCGTCTTCCTCGCCGCGCTCAGCATCCAGATCCAGAACGAAGTGGTGCTGTACGCCGCGGTCTTTGTCACCGGCGTGTTCGTCTTCAGCTCCCAGGTCCTGGTGTACGCCTGGGTCAGCCAGCTCTTCCCGATCCGTCTTCGCGGCACCGCCCTGGGCTTCGCCGCGGGGGTGGGCAGGCTGGGGGCCATCCTGGGCCCCGCCGTGACCGGTGCGCTGGTCGCCGCCGGCATCGCCTACCCGTGGGGTTTCTACGTTTTCGCCGCAGCAGCACTCCTCGCGGTTCTCGCCCTCGCGTTCGTCCCGCAGACCGTCGCCACAGTGTCCCGCACCGGGGCCGGCGTAGGGCGCTCCTAGGAGGCGCGCCCCAGGGTCGGACTCCGGCGGCCGCGGGTCAGACGGCCAGTCAGATGGCGCCACGCGCCGGGTGCCAGCACGACCGCGATGCCGACGGCGGCACCGATGACGGTCTCCACGATCCGGTCGCGAAGCAGGATGCCGGGCGGCACGGGTGCCACCAGGAGCGTTGAGGTCAGGGCCAGCGGCGTGACGAAGACCTGTGCCAGCAGGTACTGCCGGGCGATGAACATCTCGGCGCCGAACTGGCACGCGGCAATCACCAGAACGGTCTGCCAGGGGTTCGGCTGCAGGAGCAGGATCCCGGCGAGCAGTACCAGCCCGAGGGCCGTGCCCGCGATGCGCTGGAGGCCACGGCTGACACGGTGGCGTGTGGTGTGCCCGACGAGCGGAACGACGGCGGCCACCATCGCCCAGTAGTTATGGCCAACTCCGAGCCAGTTGCCGGCCAGGGTCCCCAGCGTCCCCGCCAGGCCGGCCGCCACGAGGTAGCCAGCGCTTTCCTGCCACGCTGCGCGCCTCTCGTCCGGCGTCAGCCTTGCCGGCTTTGCACGCGCCCACGGAGTCCGGCGGCTGCGGGCAACGCGCGAGGACTGGCCTAGCAGCAGGGAGAATGCCACCGTAAGCACCGCCACCAGCATGCCCTGCCACAGCGGCGGCTGGTTGGGGATCGACGCGATGGCCGCAAAGGCAAAGATGTGGAACAACGACCCGGACGGGCGCAGGCGCCACAGGGCGACGACCAGGGAGCACGACCCGGCCACCACGGTCGTGGCCGCCACCAGGACCCACGTGGCGCCTTGCGCCGATAGCCCGACAAGTGCGTCAACGCGCGCGGTAAGGGCGGCCAGAAGGATCACCACGAGCATGAGCCCTCCGGCCCGGAACTGGAGGGCCAGCCGCCTGGCATGCGGCTCGTTCCGGCCGTAGATTCCGGCGAAAGCACCGAAGGAAGCGAAGATCGCCAGATCCAGGCGATCCAGCAGCACCAGCGTGATCAGGGGAACAAAGACTCCCACGGCGCAGCGGAGGGCAACCTGGTGGTCCTTGTTGGCAGGTGCCATGGTGAACATCTCGGCGAACATCTTCACAGCGTCTGGGGGCGCCTTTCGTTGCGGTCGGACTGATACGACGGCGGCACTGGCATCCACCACGGAGTTTACGCCGGAGACTCGTGGCTGCAGCATCGGGTCCCGTTGATCGGGATCGGCCGGACGCCCCACCAGGTGATAGCGTCTATCGGTTGACTCAGACACTGTGAATCAACAGCTCTGATTCAGACACCCCGCTCACGGCAGAGACACCCAGCTACGCATACCGGAGGTTCCCCATGCTCAAAGGATTCAAGGATTTCATCCTCCGCGGCAACGTGATCGAACTGTCCATCGCCGTCGTGGTCGGCACAGCCTTCACGGCCCTGGTCGGCGCCTTCACCTCAAATATCGTCAACCCGATCATCGCTGCAGCCGGAGGCGTCGAGACCCAGGGGCTGGGCTTCCACATCTGGCCCGGTAACGACAAGACCTTCGTCAACATCGGCGCCGTGTTCACGGCCTTCCTGACCTTCCTGATCACTGCGGCGGTGGTCTACTTCATCTTCGTGGCGCCCATGAACCGGATCAACCGCATAGTCAAGAACCGGCTGAGCACGGCCGAGCCCGAGGAAGAGCCCATTCCGGCCGACACCGCCCTGCTGGCCGAGATCCGGGACCTGCTGACCCGTATGGCCGGTCCGGGGCACGACGCCGGCCGCGCCGGTTCGGAGGAGAACCCGAACGGGAACGAGGCCCCGAACGCGGCGTCGGCCGAACCTGCCGGACAGGGATACGGACATGGACCTGCTGCCTATGGCCAGCGGAACGTTCGGGGTACTTTGTTGTAACCAGCCCCGCCGTGTGAGCCTGGATGCCAAGGAGGAACACCATGCCGGATGTTCGCTGGAACCATGAACTGGTGGAACAACTGGACTGGCATTTCACGAACCAGGCCCGCCCGCGCCTGAACGGGCTGACTGACCACGAGTACTTTTGGGAACCGGTTCCCGGCTGGAATATCCGCCGCAAGGACGCCTCTACCTCCCCGACAGCACCCGGCATCGGTGACTTCACCATTGATTTCAGCTATCCGGAGCCCGTTCCGGCCCCGCTGACCACCATTGCCTGGCGCCTGGGCCACATCCTGGTGGGCGTGCTGGGCACGCGCACGGCTTCGCACTTCGGCGGTCCCGCGGTGGACTACCAGAACTTTGCCTACCCGGGCACGGCGGCCGAGGCGCTGGCCCGGCTGGACGAGTACTACGACCGGTGGATCCAGGGCGTGAAGAGCCGCGGCGATGCCGGTCTGGGAGCACCGTGCGGCACCGCCGAAGGTCCGTACGCGGACGCCCCTCTTGCGGCGCTGGTCCTGCACATCAACCGCGAGATGATCCATCACTTGGCGGAGGTCGCCCTGCTCCGGGATCTCTACACGCACCGCCACTTGCTGCAGCCCGGCTCGGCGTATGGGACAGGCGGGTAAAAACCTGCCCTGACCGGGTCCGAAACCGTCACGCCGCGGCAACGCGTCCGAAACAGCGGGCCGGAATCATGGGGGTATGACGCGCAAAGCCCATGGCAAAGCCCAGTCCCTGGCCCCCTCCGAGTTGAGCTGCGAAGTGTGCGGCCAGATGCCCGAACCGACCAAGGCACGGCTGACCCTGGCCAATGTCGCCGTGATGCTACCGATCGAATTGCTGGTGCATGCGGCGGTAGTGGGCACGCACCTGCCGTACCTTGCCAAGGTCCTGGTGCTGACCATGACGGCGACCATCCTGGTGATCTGGGTGGCCGAGCCCTCGGCAGCCCGGATGCTCCGGGGGTGGCTGCACGCCCCGGCGCTCCGCCACCGCAAACGGCTCGTCGCCGCGCCCGCCCTGTGGCGGGCCCGGACCGTCCTGAAGGACAAGCCCGGAGCACTGCAAAAACTGACGCAGGCGCTGGCCGGGCTGAACACGAACATTCTGAGCATCCACGTTCACCCCGTGGCCGGCGGAGTGCTGGACGAGTTCGTGCTCTCGGCCCCGGGTGACGTCAGCGAGTCCGAGCTCCTCCGCGCGCTGCGGGCGGGCGGCGGAGCGGACGCGCAGGTCTGGCCCACCACGGCCCTGGCCATGGCGGACGGGCAAACCGGGGCGCTCAGCCTGGCCGCCCGGATCGCTGCCAGCCCGGAGGAGCTGCCGCTGGCCGTCGCGGAGCTGCTGCGGGCCCGGATCATTCCGGGGCTGCCCGCCGGCAGGGCCGAGATGCTATTCCCGGCTACCGCGGACGGCACGGTCCTGAAAATCCCGACGGCGTGGCACGGGCCCATTACGTTTTCCCGGCCCGGGGAGCCGTTCACGCCAGCCGAATCCGCGCGCGCGCACCGGCTTGCCGAACTCGCCGAGACCGTGGCGCACCGGACGGCGGCGGCACATTAGCCCGGCGGGGACGCGCGAGGGTCAGCCGGTCGTCATCCGGACGATGAGGGCATCCTGATCCACCGTGACGTTGAGGTGTTTAGCTTTGCCGAGTGGGTCGCCGTCGAGCTGGAAATCCTGCTCGTGGGCGAGTTCGATGTCGGCTGACTTTCCGGCGAAGTATTCAACTGACTCGTTCTTGGGGTTGCGCCGGCCGAAAACGCCGGCCAGGACGTTGAACCAGCCAAGCCGCCCGACAGGAGCCAGAATCACGACGTCGAGGATTCCGTCGTCCACCTTGGCATCCGGGAAGATCTCCACGCCACCCATGATCTTGCCGCAGTTTCCCACCATGACGCTGCGGATCCGGCGCCGCACGGGGTGCTGGCCGTCAATGCTGATCTTCGCCCTGAGGGGCTTGCCCGGCAGATGCCGGATGCCCGCTTCAACATAGGCGAGCCAGCCCACGCGGTCCTTGAGATCGTCCACTGTATTGGCCATGATCGCGGCGTCGTAGCCGAGCCCGGCCATGACGAGGAAAATGTGCTCCTCCTCGGCGTGGTCCAGCCTGGCCTTCACCACATCCACCTTGAGGTCCGTGCCGCTCAGGGCGTCGTAGCTGGCGGCCACCGGATCGGTGATGTCGACCCCGAGGTTGCGGGCCAGCAGATTGCCGGTCCCCATCGGCACCAGGCCCATCGGCGTTCCGGTGCCCGCGAGGACTTCGGCCACGCAGCGCACCGTTCCGTCGCCGCCTGCGGCGATCACGACGTCGACCCCGGCCTCCAGGGCCTCGCGGGCCTGGCCAAGGCCGGTGTCCTCCTTGGTGGTCTCCAGCCACAGCGGCTCGGCCCACCCCTGGGTCTCGCACAGGCGGAAGAAGGAGGCGCGGAAGCTCGCGCCGGGGGATTTCATGGGATTGATGACCACGGCAGCGCGCCTGGACACTGCCGTGCCCGGGGTTTCCGGCCTCGCGGTGTTGTTCTCTGTCATGGCGTCCTTAGGGGAAATGGGCGGGAGAGGTCCCAAATTGAAATCCTATCGCCAGTACCCGTGCAACTCCCGCAGGGCAGGTGCAATTCGTGGACGACCGCTCCGGGGCCTCACTACACTGGGTACGAGATGCGCCGGAGCCTCCGCTCCGGACGCCGAAAGCAGGGGTAGATGACTGAAGCAGAAAAGTATTCAGCGACGGCTGAATCATCCAGCATGGACCCCCACGACTGGGGACGGGCGATGGCGCTGGCCGTCACCCGGCTGGCCGAGCAGCTCGAGCCCGGAGGCAGCGAGGACATCCATGCCTTGCTGGTGGGCAGGGACCTGTTCCTCAAAATCAGTGACGAACCCGGGGGCGTCACCATAACCGTTTCCACGGGGGCCATCTCAGATTCCCCGGCCTGACGTCCGCCGTCTGCCGCTTCCGCCTGCCGGTTCCGTCTGACGAGCCGGTGTCCGGGACCTGCAGGGAGGCGCTTCACCGGCCGGAGGTCAGGTCCTCGGAGATAAGTTCCGCCGTCGCCACCGTTGCCTCGCGCACGGCCGCCAGGTAGGCATCGGGATCGGCCTGCGCGGCCACCGTCTGCGCCTGCAGCGAGACGTTGACCGCCGCCACGACTTTGGGCCCGTCATGGACGGGCGCCGCAATGGACATCAGTCCCAGCTCCAGTTCCTGGTCCAGCAGGCACCAGCCCTGGGCGCGGACAGTTTCCAGCTCCGCCCGGAGGGCCGCCCGCGTTCCGATCGCAC
Source organism: Actinomycetota bacterium (assembly GCA_046730875.1). Classification (GTDB taxonomy): domain Bacteria; phylum Actinomycetota; class Actinomycetes; order Actinomycetales; family Micrococcaceae; genus Arthrobacter. Next base: position 8,809 of record JBKPJW010000496.1, read on the forward strand.
CGGGGGTGAGCGGACGAATGTCTGCCGCCGCGAGGTACTCGTCCAGCTTCGCCGGCGGAAGGGCCGCGAGCAGCACCCGGCCCATCGAGGTCGCGTAGGCGGGAAAACGGGTGCCCACCGTGATGCCGACGGTCATGATCCGCCGCGTGGACACCCGGGCGATGTACGCGATGTCGGTGCCCTCGAGCAC
>JBKPJW010000497.1:0-1258 GCA_046730875.1 Actinomycetota bacterium
ATGATGCGCGGCACACTGCAACCAGGACGGCCCACGACCCACACGTTTCAAGAACACCGCTCATCGACAAAGGAGTCACCATGACCTCGGAAACCCAGGCCACCGCCGCCGCTTCAGGCGCAGGGGCAACCGCCCGCTTCAGGGAAAACAAGCACCTCGCTGCAGGGACCAGTCAGGAGCGCGTCAGCGCTCTCGCCGGCCGGGTCATCAAGGCTATCAACGACACGGTCATCGACGAAAAAGTCACCTACGACGAATACAACGCCTTCAAGGCCTGGCTCATCAAGGTCGGCGAAGACGGTGAATGGCCGCTGTTCCTGGACGTCTGGGTCGAGCACTCGGTCGAGGAGGTTGCCAACGCCAACCGGCATGGCTCCAAGGGGACCATCGAGGGCCCCTACTACATTCCGGACGCCCCCTCCCAGAACACCCCCGCCACGCTGCCCATGCGCGACGACGAGCCGGGCACCCCGCTGCTGTTCCAGGGCCAGGTCAAAAACGTCGCCGGCGAGTCCCTCCCGGGCGCGCTGATCGAGCTGTGGCACGCCGATGACCTTGGCTTCTACTCCCAATTCGCGCCGGGCCTGCCCGAATGGAACCTCCGCGCCACCATCATCGCCGATGCACAGGGCAACTTCCAGATCAACACCATCCAGCCCGCGCCCTACCAGATCCCCACCGACGGCGCCTGCGGTGCCCTCATCGCCGCCGCCGGCTGGCACGCCTGGCGACCTGCGCACCTGCACCTCAAGGTTTCTGCACCTGGCCACCAGCTGATCACCACCCAGCTGTATTTCCAGGGCGACGAGCACGTGGCCGACGACATCGCCTCGGCCGTGAAGCCGGAACTCATTCTCGCGCCCACGGAGCGCGCCGATGGGCATGGCCGCGAAGTCACATACAACTTCATCCTCGATCCCCAGGACTAACGCACATCACGCCCGGGGCCGTGCTTCTAACCGGCCCCGGGGGGAGAGATGCGTGGGAAAGCCGCGCGTGCATCTGCGTGGCTTCGAGTGACGCGAGCGGCCCGTCAGGAGGCTGGTCAGCTCGAGGCATTGCATCCGGCGATCGCTCAGCACACTGTGACGTGGCTCACGGTACGTTGCCCGGCGGGGGAGTCTGCGACGACAAAGCCCCCAGCAGAAGGTCGTCAGCAAGGTTGACGCCCTTCGCTGCGAACGGCTTCATGGAGACGCTAACTGGACCCAACGGCTCACCCCAGCGGTTCACCGGCCGCGATAGAGCCTTCCTTGCT
>JBKPJW010000498.1:0-1362 GCA_046730875.1 Actinomycetota bacterium
GCCCTGCTGGCCTCGATCACCCCGGCCACCGGGAAGACCCGGACCATCCTCGACCCCGCGACCGGCACCGTGGTCGGCGAAGCCCCGGTCCACACCCTCGAGGACCTCGAGACCGCGGTCAGCGCCGCCGCCGCGGCGCAGCCGGCCTGGGCCGGTCTGGGCCACCAGGGCCGCTCCGCCGCGCTGCTCAAGGCAGCCGACGCCATCGAACGCTCCGCCGAGGAACTCGCCCGGCTGCTCTCCCGCGAGCAGGGCAAACCCCTCAACGGCCCCAACGCCCGCTTCGAGGTCGGCGCCTGCGCCGCCTGGCTCCGCGCCGCCGCCACCACACCCCTGGACCCCGAAGTCCTCGTCGACGACGGCCAGACCTACGCCGAACTCCACTACCGCCCCATCGGCGTCGTCGGCGCCATCGGCCCCTGGAACTGGCCCATGATGATCACCATCTGGCAGATCGCCCCCGCCCTGCGGATGGGCAACGCCGTCGTGGTCAAACCCTCCACAATGACCCCGCTCTCCGTCCTGGCCCTGATCAAGGTCCTCAACGAGGAACTCCCCGAGGGCCTCCTCACCGCCGTCGCCGGCGACCGCGAGGTCGGCGCCCGCCTCGCCGAACACCCCGCAGTCGGCAAAATCATGTTCACCGGCTCCACCGCCGCCGGCCGCGCGATCATCCGCTCCTCCGCCGACACCGTCAAACGCCTCACCCTGGAACTGGGCGGCAACGACGCCGGCATCGTCCTGCCCGACGCCGACCCCGCCGCGATCGCCGAAGACCTCTTCTGGGGCGCCTTCATCAACACCGGCCAGACCTGCGCCGCACTCAAACGCCTCTACGTCCACCACAGCATCTACGACGCCGTCTGCACCGAACTCACCAAAGTCGCCGCCGCCATGCCCATGGGCATCGGCCTGGACGAAAACAACGTCCTGGGCCCGCTCCAGAACCGCGCCCAGTACGACATCGTCGCCGGCCTCGTCGACGCCGCCCGCGACTCCGGCGCCCGCATCCTGATCGGCGGGAACCCCGACCCCGCCCGGCCCGGCCACTTCTACCCCGCCACCCTCGTCGCCGACATCGACAACAACAACCCCCTCGTCACCGAAGAACAGTTCGGCCCCGCCCTGCCGATCATCCGCTACCACACCATCGAGGAAGCCATCACCCAGGCCAACGCGCTCAACGTCGGACTCGGCGCCTCCGTCTGGTCCCCCGACCTCACCGCAGCCCGCACCGTCGCCGCCCGCCTCGAAGCCGGCACCGTCTGGATCAACAAACACGGCGCCGTGGACCCCCGCATCCCCTTCGGCGGCGCCAAACAATCCGGCTACGGCCTCGAATTCGGCACCGAAGGCCTCAAA
>JBKPJW010000499.1:0-1813 GCA_046730875.1 Actinomycetota bacterium
GGTCTGCTGGCATGGGTTGAAGAGGTGGCTGAACTGACCCAGCCGGACCGGATCTACTGGGTTGACGGCTCGGAAGAGGAAAACACGCGGCTGACGGATGAGCTCGTGGCCGCAGGCACCCTGACCCGGCTGAATGAGGACCTGTTCCCCAAGTCCTTCGCGGCGTTCTCCGACCCGGCCGATGTGGCCCGCGTCGAAGAGCAGACGTTCATCTGCTCCGAAAAAGAGCACGATGCAGGGTTCACCAACAACTGGATGGCTCCGGCGCAGATGAAGGAAAAGCTGCGCGGACTGTTCGCCGGTTCCATGCGCGGCCGCACCATGTACGTCATCCCGTTCGTGATGGGCCACCTGGACGCAGAGGATCCCAAGTTCGGTGTCGAAATCACCGACAGCGCCTACGTTGTCGCCTCCATGCGCATCATGGCCACCATCGGCACCAAGGTCCTGGACAAGATCACCGCGACCAACGCCTTCTTCGTCCCCGCCCTGCACTCCCTCGGCGCACCGCTGGCGCCCGGCCAGGCCGACGTCGCGTGGCCGTGCAACCCGGACAAGTGGATCGTGCACTTCCCGGAGGAACGCTCCATCTGGTCATTCGGCTCCGGTTACGGCGGCAACGCCCTGCTGGGCAAAAAATGCTACGCCCTGCGTATCGCCTCGGTAATGGCCCGCGATGAAGGCTGGCTTGCCGAGCACATGCTCATCCTCAAGCTGACGTCCCCGGAGAAGAAGAACTACTACGTCTCCGCTGCGTTCCCGTCCGCCTGCGGCAAGACCAACCTTGCACTGCTCGATCCCACCATCGACGGCTGGAAGGTGGAGACCCTGGGTGACGACATCACCTGGATGCGGTTCGGCAAGGAAGGCGAGCTCCGCGCCGTCAACCCCGAGGCCGGCCTCTTTGGCGTGGCTCCGGGCACCGGCTGGGGCACCAACCCCAACGCGATGCGCGCCATCGCCAAGGGCCACAGCATCTTCACCAACGTCGCGCTGACCGACGACGGCGGCGTGTGGTGGGAGGGCATGACGGAGGAAGTGCCCGCGCACCTCACCGACTGGCAGGGCAACTCGTGGACGCCGGATTCGGACAAGCCGGCCGCGCACCCGAACTCCCGGTTCTGCACGCCGATCGACCAGATCGACATGCTGGCCGAGGAGTACTACAACCCGGACGGCGTGGAACTCTCCGCGATCCTGTTCGGCGGCCGCCGCAAGACCACGATCCCGCTGGTGACCGAGGCCCGCAGCTGGTCCAACGGCATCTTCATGGGCTCCACCCTGTCGTCCGAGACCACTGCCGCGGCAGCCGGCGCCGTTGGCGTCGTTCGCCGTGATCCGATGGCCATGTTGCCCTTCATCGGCTACGACGCCGGCGATTACCTGAACCACTGGGTCAACCTGTCCGCCAAGGCCAACCCGGAACGCCTGCCCAAGATCTTCCTGGTCAACTGGTTCCGCCGGAATGCCGAGGGCGGGTTCGCCTGGCCCGGATTCGGGGACAACGCCCGTGTCCTGAAGTGGGCCATCGAACGCCTTGAGGGCAAGGCCGATGCGGTGGAGACCCCCATCGGGTTCGTCCCCACCGCTGACGCGATCGACCTTACCGGTCTGGACATGACCCCCGCCCAGGTTGAAGAAGCCGTCCACGTGGATCCGGCCGAGTGGGACACCGAGCTCGCGTCCATCGAGGAATGGTTCGCCAATTTCGGCAGCTCGCTGCCCGAAGCGCTGAAGTCCGAGCTGGCGGGCCTGAAGGCCCGGATGGCGGCGCGCTAGCGGCAAGCTGACACCAACGACGGCGGCCCCGCAC
>JBKPJW010000500.1:0-8682 GCA_046730875.1 Actinomycetota bacterium
GGTCGTCGCCCCGGCCCGGGCCTGGTACTCAGCAACCAGGTCAAGGAGCTCCGCCCCGCGCGGCCGGCGGCCCGGGCGGATGTCACAGGAGGCGGCCTTGGATTCCTGGATCTGGACGTTGGGGTCCAGCGTCACGCCCAACAGGTCATTGGCTGCGTCGCCGCTGACGACGGCATCCGCTCCGACGCCCCAGTGGTAGGGCAACCCGATCTGATGGACGGTGTGGCCGCCAACGGCGAGGGGTCTCATCCGTTCGGTGACCAGCACCTTCGCCTCGATGGCGGAGCGTGCCGAAATGATCGTGGCCCAGCCGTAGGGCTCGAGTCCGCGCTCAGCGGCCAGTTCGGGAGAGACCTCGCAGAACATTTCCGGCTGCAGCTCTGAGAGGTACGGCAACCAGCGGCTCATTCCGCCTGCAGTGTGGTGTTCGGTTAGCCGGTAGGTGGTGAACACGTAGGGGTAGACGTCCGAGCCAGTCATACCGGCGCTTGGTGCACTGAGGTTGTCCGCGCGGGGGTACACCAGCCGGGCCGGATTTTGCTGTTGCCGGTAGAGGCCATTGGCCACCGGCGATTCCTGGGGTTCGTAGTGGGTGGGAAGGGGTCCGTCGACGACGCCCTTCGGCGCGAACAACCAGCCCTTGCCGTCTGCCTGCATGATGAAGGGATCATCTCCGGTCAGGGCGGCCGGACCGCCGAGATCGGGGTCAGGTTGGCTGCCCGGTGCACGGTCAACCGGGAAGTCGGGCACGTCGTCTCCGACCCACCGTCCCTGCTCCTGGTCCCACCAGATGTATTTCTTCCGCTCGCTCCACGGTTTGCCGGCCGGGTCGGCCGACGCCCGGTTGTAGAGGATCCGGCGGTTGGCCGGCCATGCCCAGCCCCATTCCGAAGCGGCAGGTCCCTGCTCCTGGCCCGGTTTCCGGTTGGCGGCATGGTTGATGCCGTCGGCGTACACGCCGGTGTAGATCCAGCAGCCTGCCGACGTGGAACCGTCGGGGCGCAGCTCGGTATACGCGGAGAGCGGTTTGCCCGCGTCCGGGCCACTGAGGTGGCGGCCGTTGATCTCGGCCAGCACCGCCTCGCAGGCGGGCTCGCCGTGTTCGTCGGTGGGGTAATCCCAGGTGAGGTCGAGCAGCGGGCGGTCGCGTTCGTCCTCCGAACCCGCCAGTTTCTCGCGGATCCGCTGGCCCAGCTCGAAGAAGAACTGCAATTCACTTTGGCACTCACCCGGCGGTGCGACCGCCTGGTGCCGCCACTGCAGCAGCCGTTGGGTCTGCGTGAACGAGCCGGCCTTTTCCACGTGGCTTGCTGCCGGCAGGAAGAACACCTCGGTCTCGATGTCTTCCGTGCGCAGTTCCCCCGATTCGATCTCCGGGCCGTCCTTCCACCAGGTCGCCGACTCGATGAGGTTCAGGTCGCGCACCACCAGCCACTTCAAGTGCGACATCCCCAGGCGTTGCATCCGGCCGTTAGATGAGCCCACGGCGGGGTTCTGTCCGAGCAGGAAGTAGCCCTCCACCTTGTCCTCGAGCATGTCCATCACCGTCTGGTACGTGCCGTGCGCTCCGGTCAGCCTGGGAAGGTAATCGTAGGCCCAGTCGTTCTCCGCGGTCGCGGCCTCGCCCCACCAGGCCTTGAGCAGGCTGATGGTGTAGGAGTCGGCGTCCGCCCAGAAGCCCTTCTGCTTCTTCGACGCGATCGCATCCAAGTATTCGCTGAAGGTGTCATGACGCCCGGCGCTGGGCATTGGCAGGTACCCGGGCAGCAGGTTGAACAGGGTCGGAATGTCCGTGGAACCTTGGATGCTTGCATGGCCGCGCAGGGCCATGATCCCGCCGCCCGGGCGTCCCACGTTGCCGAGCAGAAGTTGCAGGATGGCGGCGGCCCGGATGAATTGCGCTCCGAGTGAGTGCTGGGTCCAGCCGACGGCGTAGGCAAAGCACGTTGTCCGTTCGCGTCCCGAGTTTTCCGTGACGGTATGCGCAAGATACTCGAAGTCCGCGACGTCGATGCCACACATGTCCCGGACCATCTCCGGGGTGTAACGGGCGTAGTGCCGCTTCAAGATCTGGAAAACGGTCCGGGGGTCCTGCAGGGTATCGTCACGCTGCACTTGGGCGTGTTCCAGGGCAGGACCGCCGCTGCCGAACTGGTCTCCCGCGGCACGATCCGACGCCTGGGAGCCGTGCTCGGTGCCAGGCCCAGCGTCGTCGATGGTGCCTCCGCCCTGTTCCGCGTACGACCATGACGCCGTATCGTACGCTCCCGTCTTCGGATCGTAGCCGGAGAACAGTCCGCCCAGATCCTCGGCGTCGCGGTAATCGGCATGAACCAGGGTGGCCGCGTTGGTGTACGCGCTCACGTACTCCTTGAACCACAGGTCGTGCGTGAGAACGTGGTTAATCAGCGCGCCCAGGAGCACAACGTCGGAGCCGGCCCGGATGGGAATGTGCTTGTCCGCGACGGCCGAGGTGCGGGTGAACCTGGGATCGATGTGGATGACCTTCGCTCCGCGGGCCTTGGCCTCCGCAACCCACTGATATCCCACAGGATGGCATTCGGCCATATTGGAGCCCTGGATGATGATGCAGTCGGCGTTGGCCATGTCTTGCAGTGATTGCGTTGCACCACCGCGTCCAAACGAGGCTCCCAAACTGGGAACCGTGGAAGAGTGTCAAATACGTGCTTGGTTCTCGATCTGCACTGCTCCGGCAGCCGTGAAGAGTTTCTTGATCAGGTAGTTCTCTTCGTTGTCCAGGGTTGCCCCGCCCAGTGAGGCTATGCCCATCGTGCGGCGAAGCAGCCGGCCTTTATCGTCTTCCTGCTGCCACGTCCGGCGGCGGGAATCGACGAAGCGGTCCGCCACCATGTCGATGGCAGTTTCGAGATCCAGGTGCTGCCACTGGGTGGAGTGTGGCGCCCGGTAGAGCACTTCGGTCTGCCGGCCCGGCGAGTTGACCAACTGCTCGCTCGCAGAGCCCTTGGGGCACAATCGGCCGCGGGAAATAGGCGAATCGGGATCGCCTTCGATCTGAACGACCTTTTCGTCCTTGACGTAGACCCGCTGTCCACAACCCACGGCACAATACGGGCACACGCTTTGCACGACGCGGTCTGCAGTGGCCGTCCGGGGGGTGATGTCCCTCGTCCGCGGGGAGGTTACCGCCGGGCCGCGGCCCAGCAGGTCGCCCGTACTGAACTGCCGGACGACCGGCCACTGAAGAAAACTGCGCCGAGCCATGGCAGGATCCTACTCAATCCGGGGCGCCAGCGACAGAGTGTCAACCGCATCGGCACCGCAGCAGGGATTTCATCCGTGGGCGCAACAAGCCGATCGACGCCCAGCCCTGACCTTCTGATCAGCAGGGTCCAAAGCTGCAGTTGAGTGCCCGCTGAAAACTAGGCGAGTTCGTGAAGCAAGGCGCGTGGGTACAAGCCACCTCGCTTCTATGAGGCGGCCACGAAGATGTGTACCTTTCAGTAATTAACAGGGTGATACTTCACATTGCCTATCAATTTCGCCAACTAGGTCAGCCAGCCATATGGGCAGTAGGCCACCAAAACTGCGGAATCACGGTGGTCCGCATCTGGCGCTTTTCGCCAAGTGCCCTTGGGTCTCACATCCGTCCTGGAAGGTGTCCTCCTCCTCGGTTCGTTCGTTCGCTGCTGCTTGTCGACCGAGATCCCTGACGAACGAAGCCATCTCGAAACGACCCCAAGTGCAAGCGCTTGGGGTCGTTTCGTTGTGCCCTGGCCCGGCAACTAGGCTCCTGGCCCTAGCTACTCATCCGAGGTCCGCGCTGCCCTGGCCCCAGACTTGCTTGCCTAGAACTGGGCAGTGCCGCGCAACCGGCGAGGGCGGCCGTCGGGGTCCACAATGAGTCGGCTCAGCGGATCTGCCCAGAGACGTTGGCGGGGCGACACTGGCTCTGGGGTGTGGTGCCGCACGTGTCCGGCGGGTCGGGGGGAGCGACGGCCAGCTTCATGCCAGCTGTCGAGAGCGTCTGCTGTGGTATTCCAAAGTTCGAGCCCGGCTGCCGGGTCGTGGAGCTGGGGATCGTTCGGGTCCAGGCCCAAGTGTTCGGCCCAGAGTTGGAGCCGAAGCCGGTGGGCCAATGGCCGGGAGGTGTCGTGGCCGTTGTCGGTGGGGGGCGCGCCCCGGTTGTCGGCAGTCGTGTCGAATACGGCGCAGGTGAGCTCGCTGTCGGAAGTCCAGGATCGGCGGTTGAAGTTGTCTGAGCCGCAGGTAAACCAGGTGTCGTCGATGATGCAGATTTTGGCGTGGACGTAGATCGGCGTTCCCAGGCGGTTCTCCAGGTCAAACACGCCGACCCTGTCGGGCGCGACGCGGCGCAGCATTCCGATGGCACGCAGTTGTCCGATCCGGCTAGCCGGCCCTGCGAGAGGCCCATCGGAGTCGGGGTAACGGGGCACCACGGCAATCACCTTCAATTTGGGATTCCGCTCGAGGGCCTCCGCGATTCCGCCTGCGACCTCTGTCGACCACAGGTACTGATCCTCGATGTAGATCAGCGAGCGGGCGCGGGTGAATGCCTTTGCGTAGGCGCGGGCAACGCTGCGCTCCCCCTCAGGTGCGAACGGGAACGGCGGACGTTTCACACCATAGGTGCGCAGCAGCTGTACGGCATGAGGGCCCGCTGGTGGTGGCGGCGGCGCAGTGGCCGGAAGCGGTTCGGGGTGCCGGGGCATACGGGCCAGACGTTGCAGCAGCATCCGGTAGGGGGTGCGTCGGTCCAGGGGATGGGGGTCGTTCCACCGTTCAGCGAACACTGTCAGCAGATCAGCCACCACGGGGCCACGCAGTTCGAGGGCGGCGTCGTGCCAGGGGGGTCGTTTCCCGTACCGGGAGTCCATGGTGACCGCTTGCGGGTCTCCCGCGTGGTCGGCGTCGTCTCGACGGCTGTGGGAAAGGTCGATCCCGCCAACGAACGCGACGTCCAGCGACGGATTGTCACGACGTCGGATGACGAAGATCTTTTGGTGATGGGAACCGAACACGCGTACACGCTGATCCAGCAGGACCTCTCCGCCGGCCTCGTTTATTTCACGACCTAGGAGCTCGTTGGATCGACCGCTGATCGGGGCCGATACGCGCTCTCCATGTGATCTCCAGACAAGGCCCCGAACTTCCACTCCCGCGCGGGCCAACGCGGCGAGCACGTCGCCGATCGACGGTCCGTCCGCCAGCAGCCGCTCATCGGCGTCGCCACGCCAGTCGGTGAACCACACGCGGTCTCCCGCCTGCAGAGCCGTCAACTCCTCATGCAGCCGGGCGAAGTAGGTCGCTCCATGAATCAGGGGCCGCACCAGGTTGCCCTCCGACCAGCACGGGGATCCCTCACTGCCCGCGTGTACGTCAGTGGCCAGATTCCCCCGCTCAGCGCGACTCAGAAACCACGTATCAGTATCACTGTCCACTCAGTCCTTCTTTCAGTGCCCGAGGCCAGGCCGCTACCGGTCTCCAAAATAGCCTAGATCAACCTCACTCTCAGCTGATGTGAAATTCGGAGCTAGTTGATCTTCGGAGCAAGTTGGATCGCTCCTTGTGAGATGTCGACGGCCGAGGACCCGCGATGCGCACTGTCAATGACAGCGTCGTGGTGGGAATCTAGATGAGTGACCGGGGACGTCGAGTGCGAGGTTCGAATCCGTTTGCTGGGCGGCTTCCGGGTGTCGGTGGGTGCGAGGGTCATCGCGGACGGTGAGTGGCGTCTGCGTAAGGCGAAGGCCGTGGTCAAGCTTCTGGCGTTGGCGCCCGGACACCGGTTGCAGCGGGAGCAGGTGCTGGACTATCTGTGGCCCGGGTTGGACTCGGCTGCGGCAGGTGGTCAGCTTCGCAAGGTTATCCACGAGGCCCGCCGGGTCCTGGATCCGAGCTTGTCGGTCTTGGACCGGTACCTCGTCTCGGGTGAGCAGTTGCGGCTGGACCGCGAGTCAACGTGGGTTGATGTTGAGGCGTTCGAGGCTGCGGTTTTGCGGGCGCGCCGGAGCGGCGACGAGGCCGCGTATTCGGCTGCGATAGAACTGTACGACGGGGATCTGCTGCCTGAAGACCGCTATGAGGAATGGGCTATCGCGAAGGAAGCGTCGCTCCGGTCGGATTTCCTCGCATTGCTGATCGAACAGGCACGATTGCTGGAGGCCCGTGCGAACTTCGACGGTGCCGTATCGGCACTCCGCCGGGTCATTGCAGCGGATCCTGTCCATGAGGAGGCAGGCGTCGCTTTGATGCGGGTGTACTCTCTCGCGGGCCGGCGGCACGACGCGCTGCAGGAGTATGAGCGTCTGCGTGCAGCTCTGAACCTGGAGCTAGGCGTGGAGCCCGATCCTGCCACGGAACGGTTGTTTGAGCAGATCCGATCAGGCCGGTCGGCGGAGCCCGAGCTGGCCGGAGAGCTGTTGGAGCAGGTTGGCGGCCTGCGGCTAGTGTCGGGCGATTTCCAGGGAGCGGCCGAAGCGTTCGTTGCGGCGATTGATCGCCTGCGCGGTTCCGGCGCGGATCTCCGGTCGGCGCGGCTGCACCGCAAGGCCGCGCAGGCCTATCTTATGACGCAGGACGCGGGTGCTGCGGAGCGGCACGTACAGGCGGCCGAGGGACTGCTCGCGGGCACGAAAGACGACGCCGAGGAGGCACGAGTTCTGGAGGCGCGCGCGAACTGGTTGTGGGCCGTGGGGCGCTCCGACGAGGCGCAAGGCGCAGCGGAAGCCAGCCTGGCGGCGGCCGAGGCCTACGGAACCGGCGAGGACGTCGCCGCAGTGCAGGAAACTCTCGCCATCATCAGCCATATCCGCGGAGCCTGGCGGCCCGGTCTTCGGGCCGAGATCGAGCGGCTCGGGGATGCGGCCGACGACGATCCGCGGCTGGGAAGGATCTTCGAATTCCATTGCTGCATCGGTGAATACCATCTGTACGGCGACGAGTTGTGCGAGACGGTCGAAGACTACGCCCGCGGCACGCTTTCGCTCGCCATCGACCGGGGTGCGCGCCACGCCCAGGCATTCGCCTGGTGCCTGCTCGGGGAATCGCTGCTGCTGCGGGGGCGCTGGGATGAGGCTGCCGGATGCCTGGAGCGCAGCACGGAACTGTACGCCGAGCTCGACGCCCGCGCCGGCGTGCTGCCCTGGCAGCGGCTTGCCGAGCTCGCGGTAATGCGAGGCGACAGCGCGGCGGCGGCGGCGTGCCTCCGTCACGGGATGGCGATCGCCGTCGTGTCGCCCATGGCCCGGCACGCCTGGGGCCGGCTGTATGCAACTGCGGCGTTGGACGCGCTGGAGCAGGGCGAGCCGGCCGAGGCCGTTCGCGTAGTCCGGTCCGCGGCGGCGACCGCGGCGCGCTACGGCGAATGTCCAACCTGCACCGCCCTGCTGTATCCGACGGCGGCCGAAGCGTTTGCTGCGCTCGGCAACAGGGCGGGAGCAGCCGCGTTCGTTCAGGCGGCCGAGCGAGTTGCACAATCCTTCCAAAGCTCGGCGTGGACCGCGATGGCCGAGTCCGCTCGCGGTTCGCTGGCGCTGACCGACGCGGACGCGGGTGGGGCACGCGAACGTTTCCTGGCCGCGGCGCGCCTCTACGAAAGTGCCCACCAGCCGTTCTGGTCCGCCCGCTCCAGGCTGCAGGCCGCATCGACCGGCGCGGGCGGCCCGGCTGACCGGTACTTGCTGGACGACGCGGCCGCTGTGTTCGAGCAACTCGGCGCGCTACGGACGCTTGCTGCCGCGCGGCGGGCGACCTGATCGCCGACCCAGCCGGCCGCCTCAAGGCGAGCCGTGGCGTGACTCGGCGAGGACTCAGAACCGCAGTTCAGAGACGCGCTATACGGTCGCCACCCGGTCGAAGTCGGCACCGCTCATGTGCTCGCACAGCGCAACACAGGCATTGAAGTGGGTCGCGAACTCCGGGTTCTGCTTCCACGCGTCCCGGGACGCCTCATCGGTCCATTCCGCGAACGAAACGTAATGACCGGGGACACGTCGGTCACGAATGAGGTTCGCCACGACGATCGACGGGTAGTTCGCCCGGGACCACTTAAGGAACTCCGTCCACCGGTCGATGAATTCCTGATCGCAGCCCTCCGTCACCTGCCAGGTTCCCGAGGCATAGTGGTCTGCCATTGGTCTCACCTCCTTCCAGAAATTCTCCTTTAACCGTAGGAGGGGACCGTTCCCTACGCGTTCCCGGTTCGCGTTGGCGCATGGCGACCACGTGCCGCTGATCTTGGACATCGCCTGGGAACATGCGGTTTTCAGGCGCCGAAGCCTGCTCAGCAACGTTTCGTTGAGCGGCGGCCATTGCGGCAGCGGTGGGTCTTGTTGCTTGCCTGGTGGAATGACAAAGATGGTTGGCACGACGTCATCGGGCCAACCATCTTGAAAGTACGCCACATCGGTGCACGCCTGATCACTCATCTGGCGCGAAGCCGCCCCGGAATAAACGAAGCCTTGAACGGCAGGCGCCTTGGCGCGAGCCTGCTGGCCGGCGTCTTGGCCCGGTTGAGTCAGTGTGCGACGTCGACGCGGGTTACCAACCCGCCGGTGCTGAGCGAGCAGTGCCGAGCGAGAGGAGCTTCCTATCGGGTTTGCACCCGTATCTTCGCCCTTACGGTGCGGGCTGCTCGGCCGATCCCGTATCCGAGGACACGTCCGGCTCCGTGGTCTGTTC
>JBKPJW010000501.1:0-1139 GCA_046730875.1 Actinomycetota bacterium
GCCGCGAGCAGCTCCGGGGAGGCAGGTCCGCCGCCGAGCAGGATGGCGTTGAAACGCCGCAGCACAGCCAGCGTCTCCGCCGAGGGGTTCTCCAGCAGCCGCCGCAGCTGAGTGGGCACCAGCGAGGTGAAACGGATCTTATCCGTGAGCTCCGACGCCGCAGCGGTGAAGGCCTCGGGCGTGAAGCCGCCGGTCAGGTCCATGACCCACGGGCGGGTTCCGGCAAAGAGGGAGCGGACCAGGACCTGCACGCCGGCCACGTACTGGACGGGCAGGGCCAACAGCCACTGGCCTTCGCCCTTCAGCGCAAACGCGGTGGCCATGGACGAGGCCGCCAGGGCATCGACGGTGAGGACGGTCGCCTTGGGCGCGCCGGTGGACCCCGAGGTCCGCACCACCACCGCCGCGTCCTCGACGCCGGGCGTTTCCGGGAACGCCAGCACCGGCGAGCTGTCCGGGCCGGCGGAGAGTTCGACGGCGGGTCCCTCGCCGTGGAGGGCGGCGGCCAGCGCCTTAAGCGCGGGTTCGATGTTTATGGCTCCGGAAGTCACAGCGCGCCTTAGAAGTAGTAGGGGAAGGCGGACCAGTCAGGGTCGCGCTTCTCGAGGAAGGCTTCCTTGCCCTCCACGGCTTCATCGGTCATGTACGCCAGGCGGGTCGCCTCGCCCGCGAAGACCTGCTGGCCGGCCAGGCCGTCGTCGGCCAGGTTGAACGCGAACTTGAGCATGCGGATGGCCTGCGGGGACTGCCGGGCGATGTCGGCGGCGTACTCCAGGGCGACTTCCTCGAGGCGTTCGTGGTCCACGGCCTCGTTCACCGCGCCCAGCCGGACCATGTCCTCGGCGGAATATTCGCGCGCCAGGAAGAAGATCTCCCGGGCGGCCTTCTGGCCGATCTGCCGGGCCAGCAGGGCCGAGCCGTAGCCGGCGTCGAAACTTCCCACGGTGGCGTCGGTCTGCTTGAACTTTCCGTGCTCGCGGGAGGCGATTGTGAGGTCCGAGACCACATGGAGGGAGTGCCCGCCGCCGGCGGCCCAGCCGTTGACGACGGCGATGACCACCTTGGGCATGGTGCGCATGAGCCGCTGGACTTCCAGGATGTGCAGCCGGCCGGCGCGGGCCGGGTCGATGGTTTCGGTC
>JBKPJW010000502.1:0-1646 GCA_046730875.1 Actinomycetota bacterium
GCAGCTGAGGCAGCTCCGGCTGCCGCCGAAGCTCCGGCTGTCGAAGCCGGTGCCGCAGGCACGGCACAGTCAGTAGAAGGAGGACAGGCTTAAATGCTTATCCCACGTCGAGTAAAGCACCGTAAGCAGCACCACCCGGGTCGTTCCGGCGCTGCTACGGGCGGTACCCAGGTCTCCTTCGGTGAGTGGGGCATCCAGGCTCTGAGCCCGGCCTACGTCACGAACCGTCAGATCGAGTCTGCCCGTATCGCGATGACTCGCCACATCAAGCGTGGCGGAAAGGTCTGGATCAACATTTACCCGGACCGTCCGCTGACGAAGAAGCCGGCCGAAACCCGCATGGGTTCCGGTAAGGGTTCTCCGGAATGGTGGGTCTCAAACGTCAAGCCGGGCCGGGTTCTCTTCGAACTCTCCGGTGTCAGTGAAGAGGTAGCTCGCGAGGCCCTGCGCCTGGCAATCCACAAGCTGCCGTTGAAGGCACGCATTGTGCGTCGCGAAGGTGGTGAGTAGAAATGGCAGTAGGATCCAAGGAACTTGCATCCGCACAGCTGGACGGTTTCGACAACGAGCGTCTCGTTGAAGAACTCCGCAAGGCCAAGGAAGAGCTGTTCAACCTGCGTTTCCAGTCCGCCACCGGTCAGCTGGAGAACCACGGTCGTCTGCGCGCGGTAAAGAAGGACATCGCCCGCATCTACACCGTTCTCCGTGAGCGCGAGCTGGGCATTCGTGCCGAGGTTGCCGCACCGGTTGTGGAAGCCAAGGAAGAGAAGAAGTCCAAGAAGGCTGCAACCAAGAAGGCCGAGAAGGCTGAAACGGTTGACACCGAGGAGGATGCCAAGTGAGTGAAAAGGACGAGAACGTGACGGAAACTGTTTCCGGCGCAGCCAAGGCTGACGAGCGCGGTTACCGTAAGACGAAGCGCGGCTACGTCGTCTCGGACAAGATGGAAAAGACCATCACCGTCCAGGTCGAAGACCGCGTGAAGCACGCCCTCTACGGCAAGGTCATCCGCCGCAACGCCAAGATCAAGGCTCACGACGAAGAGAACAGCGCCGGCATCGGCGACCTCGTGCTCCTCGCCGAGACCCGCCCGCTGTCCGCTACCAAGCGGTGGCGTCTGGTTGAGATCATCGAGAAGGCCAAGTAACACCTGCACTTCCGCTTCAGCGGTTGCTGTACGGAAACCCCCGTTCCCTGTTGGGAGCGGGGGTTTCCCGTTTCCGGGGGAGGGCGGCCAGCGGTTGCGCATCCCTCCCGTGGCTGTGATATGGGAATGCGCCGGAAACGTGCTAAGATTTTGAGTTTGTATGGCGCCTTTTGCGCGCCGTCATCAAACCTCGTAAACAATCGTGCCACGGCATAGTGCCCCCTTGCGCCCCGACTCGTCGGAATCCGCCTGGGAAGCAAATGTTTTTGGCACGGGCGTTTAGGCCTGGTCTGGCAAAATCCAGGCAGGTCAAGAGACACCCCGATCAACCGTTCCGCAAGGCTCATTCCGTAGGAAGAATTTCGGTCTGAGAACCAGCGCGACGCAAGGAGTAAATAGTGATTCAGCAGGAGTCGCGACTCAAGGTCGCCGACAACACGGGTGCTAAGGAAATCCTTACCATTCGCGTTCTCGGTGGATCTGGCCGTCGCTACGCAGG